>JBDSWH010000166.1:0-9407 GCA_039926785.1 Gammaproteobacteria bacterium | reverse complement strand
TCCGACCAAAGTGGAATCTCCGGCGCGAGGCGGGCTAGCCCCGCCGCAATCACCTCGTGGGCCGCCCGGTCCGCGGCGGTGAGCGGCGACTGGTCCGCTTTGGTCTCCACGCCGTGATCCGCGTGGTGATAGATGTCGAGGATGGCCCGACCGGCATGGCGGGCGATCGCGATGACGCCGGGCACCAGGGTGTCTGGGGAAATCGGCATGGGGGCGGTTCTCCGCGGGGCCACCAGAAGGGAACGCTACAATGGGAAATGCGGTGCGACTGGAAAGAGTACGACACGATCCTGCTCGATATGGACGGGACCATTCTGGATCTCGCCTATGACAATTACTTCTGGCAGGAACTGGTGCCCCGCTGCCTGGCCCGCGAGCGCAACGCTGATCCCGGCGTTGTCCGGGCCGAGCTCTTTGCCCATTTCGCCCGCAAGCAGGGCAGCCTCGACTGGTACTGCCTGGATTACTGGTCTGCCGCCCTGTCGCTGGACTTGCGGGCGCTGAAGAGCGCCAGCAGTCACCGGGTGCAGTTCCTGCCCGGCGCGGCGGACTTTCTGGCCCGGCTCAAGGCCACCGGCAAGCCGGTGGCGCTGGTCACCAATGCCCACGCGCACACGCTCGAAATCAAGAAGGGCGTGGCCGGGCTCGGCCGCTGGATTGAAACCTTCGTCTCGTCCCACGAGTTCGGTGTCCCCAAGGAATCGGGCGTGTTCTGGCAGGGCGCTCAGGAGCGCCTCGGTTTTGATCCGGCTACGACGCTGTTCATCGATGACAGCCTGCCGGTGCTGGATGCCGCTGTCGCCAGTGGCATCGGCGGCGTGCTCGCCGTGCGCCGGCCCGACTCTCGGCAGCCGGCGCGGGTCGTGGAGCGCCACGCGTCAATCGAGGGCCTGGCTGAGCTGGCCTAAGCGCTCTTAACGTCCGCGGCGACCGCCGGCACTGCCGGAACGGCTACCACCGCCGGGACGACCGCCGCTGGATGACCGTCCACCGCCGCCGCCGCCACCACCGCCGCGAGGCGGCCGTCCGCCCTGGGGCGGGTACTTGCGGGGCGCCCAGGGCGGAATCTTCACGCCCTCCAGCAGGCCCCCGTCCACCGTGCCCACCGGAATCCGGTGGCCGATGAAGTCCTCGATCTCGGGCAGCGAGAAGGCGTAGGTCTCGCAGGCAAAGCTGATGGCGTCGCCAGCCGCGCCGGCGCGGGCCGTGCGGCCGACGCGGTGTACGTAGTCGGCCGCGTCCTGGGGGAGGTCGTAGTTGATCACGTGGCTCACGTCCGGCACGTGCAGGCCACGGGAGGCCACGTCCGTGGCGACGAGGACGGGGAGCGCGCCTTCCTGGAAGTCCTTCAGCATGCGCAGCCGTTTCTTCTGGGGCACGTCGCCGCTGATGGCCTCGGCCGGCAGGCCATTGAATTCGAGAAGCCGTGCAATGTCTTCCGCTGCGCGCTTGGTGTTGACGAATACCATTGTGCGTCGCGCCTGCATCCGGCGCAGGAGGCCCACGAGCAGCGGGCCCTTCTCCTGGTTGCCGGGGAAGTAGATGGACTGGGTAACGAGGTCCACCATCTTCTTGTCGGGCTCGATCAGCACCGACTGGGGATTGTTCATGTGCTCGTAGGCCAGTTCGAGCACGCGCTGGCCGAGCGTGGCCGAGAACAGCAGGTTCAAGCGCTTGTCCGGCGGCGGCAGGCGACGCAGGAGAAAGCGGATGTCCTTGATAAAACCCAGGTCGAACATGCGGTCGGCCTCGTCCATCACCAGAACCTGAGCGTGGCTCAGCGTGTAGACGTGCTGGCGGAAGTAGTCGATCAGTCGGCCCGGCGTGCCAATCAGGACGTCCAGTCCCTGCTGGAGTTCCTCCCGTTGCTTGTCGTAGTCGGCGCCGCCGTAGACAACCGACATCCGGAGGCCCGTGCCGCTGCCCAGGATGAGTGCATCGGAGTGGATCTGGACGGCCAGCTCGCGGGTCGGGGCGAGGATCAGGGCCCTGGGCGCGGGCTGATTGCTGTGCGGGGCGGTGTGCTTCAGCAGGTGGTTGAACATCGCGATCAGGAACGCGGCGGTCTTCCCGGTGCCGGTCTGCGCCTGGCCCGCGATATCCTTGCCCTCCAGCGCGATGGGCAGGGTCTGGGCCTGGATCGGCGTGCATTGCTGGAAGCCCGCTGCGCGGACCCCGGTCATGATCTCGGGCGGCAGCCCCAGCTCGGAAAACAAGACGTTGTGCTCTCGACTCATGTCACCCTACAGTTGGAAAGCCGACCGGCCCCCTTGCAAAAGGCGGCAGGACGGGTTCAAATTGGTCCGTCCGCCGCGCGCCTAGCGCACGAATACCCAGACGGGATACGCAGGAAGCTCCAGAGAACGCTTCTCGATTTCGGATTGTGCCCTATCCGGCCCCACGCTTCACGCCGGCTTCATGAGGAAGCCCGCCAAGCGACCCGAACCCAGGCGCCCCCGAAATGACTTCACGCGTCAGGCCCGGCGTCCGCCCCGCGAAGAGCGGCGTTTACGGGCCAGATGCCCGCAAGGGACTTTTACCCCGGCAAGCCGACTCCCAATCAAGCCAGTTTTAAGGACCATTCCAGAGGACCATGAGCATAGTTCACGTTTCCGACGACACCTTCGAAGCGAAGGTTTTAAATTCCAGTCGTCCAGTGCTGGTCGACTTCTGGGCCGAGTGGTGCGGCCCCTGCAAGATGATTGCCCCGATCCTCGAACAAATCTCGGTCGAGTACCAGGATCGCCTTGAGATCGCGAAAGTCGATGTCGAAGGCAGCCAGAGCACCGCGATGAAGTACGGCATCCGCAGCATTCCCACGCTGATGCTGTTCAAGGGCGGTGTCGTCGAAGCACAGCACGTCGGCATGCTGTCGAAGGAGCAACTGCATAAGCTCCTCGAGTCAAAGCTATAGCCACCGATCCCGTCCCACCCCAACCCACGTTCCAGGGTTCTCCAGCTGTCCCAGCTCAACCCGATTCTCTATCTAAGGATTCATGCATGAGAGGCTATCTCGGCAATTCGGCCCGTAATCGCGCCAAGGGCGGCGGCGGTGGCAATGGCAATGGCGGCGGCAACGTCGGCGGCGGCAACAGCGGCGGTGGCGGCAATGCCAACGGCAACGTCGGTGGCGGTGGCGGTGGCGGCGGCGGTGGTGGTGGTGGTGGCCAACAGCACCGCAACCGCGGCGACGACATGGGCCGCCGACCCCCGCAACGTCGGGGCGGCCGCGAGCACGAGGAGATCGTCACCTTTACCGACGACGAGGTGATCGCCAAGAGCCAGCTTGAGGGGGGCGTCAATCTCCTCAACCTGAACGAACTGAAGATGAAGCCGCCGGGCGAACTGGCCCAGATGGCCGAGTCCATGGGGCTCGAGGGCATGGCCCGGTCCCGCAAGCAGGACATCATCTTCGCCATCCTGAAGGCCCACGCCCAGAGCGGCGAGAACATCTTCGCCGACGGTGTGCTCGAGATCCTGCAGGACGGCTTCGGCTTCCTGCGCTCGTCCGACAGCTCCTACCTGGCGGGCCCGGACGACATCTACGTCTCGCCCAGCCAGATCCGCCGCTTCAACCTGCGCACCGGCGACACCGTCTCCGGCCTGATCCGCCCGCCGAAGGAGAGCGAACGCTACTTCGCTCTGCTCAAGGTCAGCGAGATCAACTTCGACGATCCCCAGAACGCGCGCAACAAGGTGCTCTTCGAGAACCTGAAGCCGCTGTTCCCGAAGAAGCGCCTGGGCCTGGAGCAGGGCAACGGCAGCACGGAAGACCTGACCGCCCGCATCATTGACCTCTGCGCGCCGATCGGCAAAGGCCAGCGCGGCCTGATCGTCTCGCCGCCGAAGGCCGGCAAGACGATGCTCCTGCAGAACATCGCCATGTCCATCACCACCAAACACCCCGAATGCTTCCTGATCGTCCTGCTCATCGACGAGCGACCCGAGGAAGTGACGGAGTGGGAGCGCAGCGTGCGCGGCGAAGTGGTGTCGAGCACCTTCGACGAGCCGGCCAGCCGGCACGTGCAGGTGGCCGAGATGGTGATCGAAAAGGCCAAGCGCCTGGTCGAGCACAAGAAAGACGTGGTGATCCTGCTCGATTCCATCACCCGCCTGGCTCGCGCCTACAACACCGTGGTGCCATCCTCCGGCAAGGTGCTGACCGGCGGCGTGGACGCGAACGCGTTGCACCGTCCGAAGCGCTTCTTCGGCGCGGCCCGCAACATCGAGGAAGGTGGCAGCCTCACGATCCTGGCGACCGCCCTCATCGACACGGGCTCAAAGATGGATGACGTGATCTACGAAGAGTTCAAGGGCACCGGCAACATGGAAATCCATCTGGATCGCCGTATCGCCGAGAAGCGCGTCTTCCCGGCCATCAACATCAACCGCTCCGGCACCCGGCGTGAGGAACTGCTCACGAAGGACGACGAGCTGCAGAAGATGTGGATTCTCCGGAAGGTGCTGCACCCGATGGACGAACTCGCCGCGGTCGAGTTCCTGCTGTCCAAGATGCAGGACACCAAGAAGAACGTGGACTTCTTCGATTCGATGAAGCGCTAGGTCGTGTAGGCGCGGCTTCAGCCGCGATCCGGATCCGTGCAGGAGCGGCGACCGCCGCGACGGCGCCTCAGCCCACCCCACGTAGCAGCGCGGCCAGCTGCAGCGACACTTTGAGCGACACGAGCCGGAAGGCGACGGTCAGCAAGGCGCCGAGCAGCAGCGCGCAGCCGGTGGCGATGGCCGCCGGCCCCAGAGTGATGCTCAGTGCCACGGGCACCCTCGTTTCCGGCGGCGGGAACGTGCGGGCGGCGAGCATCCGCACGCCCAGCCATCCCGCCAGTGCCACCGGCGCCAGCAGCAACGCGCACTTCACCAGTTCCTCATAGATCAGGCGGCCGGCCTGCAACTCCTGGGTGGGCGCCGCACCCGGTGCCCCGAAGATCGCGTTGGCCAGGGGCCACAGCGACAGGAACCAGGTCGCAGCGAACAGCCCGCCACCGATCAGCCAGCGGCGGCGGATGAGTGGATCAGCCGTGCGCATCAGAGCAGCATGATTCCCTTGGACCGAAACACCGGCCGGGACGGCCAACTGGGGCAGAGGCCCTCTACCGTGGCCATGAGGTCATCCAGGACCTCGAAGGGATCCCTTCCGTCCAGTGGTGGCGTTACCGCATACCCACTCAACGGGCGCGGCTCTGCTACCACCAAAGGTGGCGGCGGGTTAGTTGAGTCCGGTGAGGATTTCAACGAGCAGTTCCTCTCGTCCAAGAGCTGGAAGTACTGGCGTACCTCGGACATCCTGACGGAATCCTGATTCGCGCGCAGGAGAGCCCGTATGTCCTCAAGATCCTGCGTCCGGCGGGGATCGTTGACGAGTCCCTGCAGCTTGAACGCAATCAGTCCTTCCAGGCTTACTACCCTCAGTTCGCCAAAAGGCGTATCCCGGGGCGTCGCCCGCTCAAGCAATTGCCGCGCAATGGGCCGGCTGGCGTATAGCAGGTCGACTCGCTCGTCGCCCCGCAGGTAGTTGGCTGCATCATTGCTCCTGTGCAGGCAGCGATAGCCAAGCGCGGTCAGTTCCCGCTCCGCATCCTCAGCCCGGTCAGCGTCGACCAGCAGGTCCACATCCTGGGTTGCGCGAATGACCCGGTGAGGCGCCAGCGCAAGTCCACCAATCAGGGCCGCTGCTGCTCCAATACGCTGGAATCCCGCCAGGACTTCCTGAATCTGCTTGCCGAGCCGGGATACCGCTGCCATGTGCTTACAACCAGCGCCGGACCCGGCCCCTGTAACTCTCGAATTCCCCACCAAACAACTTGCCCAGCGCCCGCTCCTCCGGCCCGATCTGGAAGCGGTTCATCCAGAGCACGAAGAGCAACGGGCCTAGCAGGCCGGCGGGCGTGCCGAGCCACGCCGACCAGGCGAGCAGCCAGCTCGCCATCCCCAGGTACATGGGGTTACGGCTGCGGCTGAAGATTCCGGTGGTCACCAGGGCCGTCGCCGTCTCGGGCTTGACGGGATTGAGCGTGGTCTTGGCGCGAATGACCGTGCGGGCCGCGGAGCCGGCCAGGGCCAGGCCGAGCAGCACGAAGGCCACCGCGACAGTGAGGCGGAGAGCGAAGGAAATGGTAGTGGGGTCCAAGGACCGCGAGACCAGCCAGGCGAGGATTCCGGCGATCAGCCCGGCGAGCGGGGGTGGCACGCGGGTTTCGAGGATGTTCATAGCTGGGGCACCTTTGAACTCAGACTGCATTCTCGGCCGCAACAACCAATGCCTGCAAGGAGACCCGCTTGCGGGCCGACCCCACGCACTGCGTGCCTACTTCCTGGAAGCCGAACGCGGCGTGAAAGCGCCGCGACGCTTCGTTGGGCGGTTCGACGTCGAATTCACAGGTGACGTACCGGGCGTCGCTGGCGTGGGCGAAGTCGAGCAGGTTCTCGTAGAGCCGCCTGCCCAGTCCCTGGCCCTGCTGCGCGGGAGCCACGACGACCCGGTCGATATACAAGTAGCGCGGGTAACGGGCCGCAAACCACTGGTAGTTGGGACTGTCGTAGCGGGCGCCCTCGCGGAACGCGAGGAGAAAAGCGTCGATGTGGCCCTCGGCCCCGAGCACGCGATGAAAGGCTGCTTCCTCGTGGAGTTCTGCGAGGTGTTCGCTGTCGAGCGGGCTCAGGAACTGGACCGACGCCTCGTTGAGCGCGAGGATCTCAGCAAAGTCCCTTGGTGTTGCGTCACGAATCTGCACCGGGTGACGGTCAGTCGCGCTTATTCACGCTGGAGGGCAGCTCCACGAAGTCGCTCGTTCGCTCAAGTGAGCTCATGGCCGCAAGGAGGGCGGGCGGCGGTGCGATGAGCTTGCGAGCGTCCAGGTCCAGCCACCCGCCGGCACTTGTGACCCGCGCACTGAGCTTGCTATCGGGCCGGAATATCTCGTGCCGTAGCAGGAAGCGGCTGCCGTCTACCGAGTGACCGGCGAGGGCGTAGGTAATCGTGATCTGCTGCTGCAGGCCGACTTCCTTGAAGTACTCGACCTCGTCCTTCATGACGACCGGGCCAACCCGGAGCCGCGAGAACTCCTCCACGGGAAAGCCGTGTTCCATGAGGTACATCTGGCGCACGTCGGCGGTCTTGTCGAGGTACGCCGTGTTCTTCATGTGGGAATTGAAGTCCATGTCGGCCCATCCGGCGTAGAGGGTCTTGGTGTAGATGGTCATGCCGCCGATACCGAAAGCTTCACGCCCAGACTCTGAAGTACCTTGAGGACGGTGTCGTAGCGCGGCTTGGCGCCCGATGCCAGTGCCTTGTACAGGCTTTCGCGCCCAAGGCGAGTGCGCTCGGATCGAACTCAGTAATGCGCACCATATTCGTTACTCCACCTTCAGTTCTTTCAGAAGCCGCTTTGCCCGCATGACGTCGCGGGATTGCGTGGACTTGTCACCGCCGCAGAGGAGAACCCGGATGATGCGCCTGTGCTGTTAGAAGTACACGCGATAGCCGGGCCCGACATGCACGCGCATCTCGTGTATCCCGCCGCCGAGGCCCTTGGTGTCTCCCAGGTTGCGAAGGCGGACTGAATCGAGGCGGACGACAGCGGGACCGGGCGCAGGTAGGGCATCCGCTGGCCGTTCAGGTAGGCGACCGTCAGGGCGCCGGGGGCAATCAGCGGGGTGCGCAGGCTGCGGAGCAGGCGGCTGCCGATGCTGCTGAAGGCAACGAAGACCTGGTCGGCGAGGCCGCGAAGCGTCAGGTCCCGCAGCTTAGGGCGGACCTCGCCGCAGTCCGGGCAGAACGCCGAGGTGATGCCGAGGGAGCAACTGGGGCAGGTCCAGGAGCTGTTGACCATGGAGTCTAGCGCTGGAGCCGCAAGAGAGGCCTGCCATGGCCAGGACGACCCACAAGATCCAGCACCGGGAAACGCCCCCTGGCTGAAACTACCCTTCCCGACGGTACGCTGGAAGCCGTTGAGTCGACGGATGGTGACGGGCGAATTTGATCGCGGCTGAAGCCGCTCCTAGGGGGTGAGGACTACAAACCGCGGCCGATTGCTCTGTAGCCGATGTCGTGGCGATACTGGGCGCCCTCGAACCGGATCTGCTCGACGACGCGGTAGGCCTCTGCCTGAGCAGCCTTCACCGTGTCACCAGTTCCGACGACGCAGAGCACGCGCCCGCCCCGCGTCACGATCCGGTCGCGCTCGCTGCGGCCGGTGCCGGCGTGGAAGACCTTTGATGAAAGCAGGGTCGCGCCTGAAGGCGCTCGTACGGGCGGCAGCCCCGTGATCTCGTCGCCCTTCCGGTAATCGCCGGGGTAGCCGCCGGCCGCCATCACCACGCCCACCGTGGGCCGCGGGTCCCACTCGACCTTGGTCTTGGCGAGCTTGCCCTCCAGCGCCGCGTCGATCAGCTTCAACAGATCGGTCTTCAGGCGAAACAGGATCGGCTGGGTCTCGGGATCGCCAAAGCGGCAATTGAATTCGAGAACCTTGGGTGTGCCGTCCAGACCAATCATCAGACCCGCATACAGGAAGCCCGTGTAGCGCACGCCTTCCTCGCGCATGCCCTCGATCACCGGCCGCAGCACCTCGTTGATTACCCGCTGGGCGATCGCGTCCGTCACTACCGGCGCCGGCGAATAGGCCCCCATGCCACCCGTGTTCGGGCCCTGGTCGCCGTCATCGCGGGCCTTGTGATCCTGGGAGGTGGCCAGCGGCAGGATCGCGCCGTCGACGCCCACCATCGCGATGAAGCTGGCTTCCTCTCCGGTCAGTAACTCCTCGATCACCACCCGGGCCCCGGCATCGCCGAAGCGCCGGTCGGCCAGCATGTCGGAGACGGCCGCGTGGGCTTCCTCGAGAGTCTGCGCCACGACCACGCCCTTGCCGGCGGCCAGGCCGTCGGCCTTCACGACGATGGGCGCGCCGACCTCCTCGAGGTACGCCTGGGCTTCTTCGAGATCGGTGAAGGAGGCGTGGTGCGCGGTAGGGATCCGGTGGCGCACCATGAATTCCTTGGCGAAGGTCTTGGAGCTCTCCAGCCGCGCGGCCTGCTTGCGCGGTCCGAAGCAGCGCAGGCCCGAGTTCCAGAAGCGGTCCACGATGCCGGCGGCCAGCGGTGCCTCGGGGCCGATCACCGTCAGGCTCACGTGCTCTTCCTTCGCCAGTGCGAGCAGCGCGTCGATGTCCTCGGCAGCCACGGGCGCATTGCGCACCTTGGGTTCGAGGGCCGTGCCGGCGTTGCCCGGCGCGACAATCACTTCCTCCACGTCCCGCGACTGGGCCAGCTTCCAGGCGAGCGCGTGCTCGCGACCGCCACCCCCAACGACGAGGACTTTCATGGTTTGGGAGCCGTAGGAGCGCCTTCAGGCGCGATCCATGTCTGGCACGCGATGATCGCGCCTGAAGGCG
>JBDSWH010000165.1:0-2720 GCA_039926785.1 Gammaproteobacteria bacterium | reverse complement strand
GTTCTTTGACCGGGTCGAGCAGCAACTGTCGCGACAATCGTTTCTCGCCGGCGGTGAGTTTTCGTTTGCCGACATCAGCCTGCTGGTGACCGTGGATTTTGCCGGGTGGGTGGACATCGTGCCCGTGCAGAGCCGGCCGGCCCTCGGGCGGTGGTACGAGCGCGTTAGCGCGCGGCCAAGTTCGGGGGCTTGAGGACTATGTTCGGGCAAAGCTGGTGGTTACGGCGCCCCGTGGCCTGCCTTGCCCCGGATTGGTTGCGGGCTGCGACCTATTACCAACAGTCGTCACCATCCGCACCGCGAAGCCCGGTGTGGTTTAGGGTGAGAGTCCCGCAAGAGCTGTCCCGATCGGCCTGCACACCTTCCGGTACTGCCTCAAGTGCAAAACTGTTGGCATCGGAGTCCGTGAGGCTCAGGCTGTAAATGATGTCTGCCGAGTCACCACCGATAAACTGCCCCTGCCGATCCAGGCCGATGACGTCATCTCCAAAACTCAACGCGGTGAGACTGTCGGCGTAGGATTTGTTGTCCAGAAAAAACTGCTCCTGGCGATCGGAGATGCGGTAGAGCGCGCTTTCCGCCGCCTTCCGGTTGCTGCGGCTGACATACTGGCCGTAGGACGGGTAGCCCACCGCTGCCAGGATGCTGATGATCAGTACCACGATCATCAGCTCCACCAGGGTAAACCCACGGTGCTGGTAGTGCGCGTGTGCCATCACAGGTCTCCATCCTCAGCCTGGTACCAGTAGGTCTCAAAGCGTGTGGGCGCTCCGGTCTGCTCCACGTTCAGGTCCGGCCGCAGGATCGAGTTGGGCGGCAGGGACACGACCTCAGCCGGGATACCCTGGGAGTCGAGTTCCGTGTAACGATCCAGCTCCTCCGTGGTCACGTCGTAATTGCGCCGGGCCGACGCATCGAACAGCGAGACTGCGTATAGGCGGCCGGTGCCCTCCTTGGGACCGCAACTGCCCGCGGACGAACCGAACCCGGGCACATAAGTCGTGAAGTACACCGTGTTGCTGATCGTGGTCGCGGTAGCCAGGGACTTCTCGCCGGAGGTAGTCAACCGGAGCGACCAGCCGTCGTCCAGGGCCGCGCTGCACTCGCCCCCCGGGGTCAGGCACGTGTCGGTGACATCGCCGAGGTCGCTGAGTTCGAGATCGCTGTCGACGCCCGCGCCAACCGCAACATTCCGGTCCTTGATCATGACGACCACGTTGTCGGAGGCGCCGCCCTTATCGAGTGGATCCTCCCGATCGCCGCTGCCGATGATCACGGCATCAAACGGCTCGTCATCCAGCGACTGGACGATGTCCGGCCGGTGGAAGAAGCGCCGATCGTCGCTCTTCCCGCTGGCATCGGTGGCGTGCCTGCCGAGCGTGGCAAGCTTGGTTAGCTTCCATGTGGTGGTGTCTGTCCCGCTGAAGTCGGCGCGCCAGACATTGCCGCCGGTATCGCCGACGTAGGCACGGTCCTGCAGGCCGTCGCCATCCGCGTCCAGAACCGCGACCGCCGAGGGGATGCTGTCCACCAGGTCCGGATGCGTGAATACCTTGGCGGTGTCTGCACCCGCGCCGCCGATTGCCTTCCAGATCAGTTCGCCCGTTTCGGCATTGACGATGTACAGGGCCTTGCCGACCGTGTCATTGGTGCCCATGGCATCGGCATCCTTGTTGGTATCGAAACCACCCCCGAAGATCAGGGCCGGCACGTTACCGGCCGGCGTGGCAATCTGGATCACCCGAGGATCGGAGAATGTGGCGCCCAGTTCCGAGAAATCCCCCGACGCGTCGATCTTCCAGAGCAATGACGGGTTCACCGGATCGCTTACGTTAAGAGCGTAGTAGCGGGCGCCGCCCCGGCGCAGGCCGAAGAACAGCCAGGCCTCTTCGCCCGTGTCGATGCTGCCATTGGAGTTTGTGTCTCGCAGGTAGCTCACGGGTGAGCCATCCACGAGAATTGGGTGTTTAACCCCGGTGGCATTGGTGCGCAGTGTGGACACCTTGCCCATGACCGCCTGGGGCATGAATCCCCAAACCTCCGCACCACTTTCGGCGGCACCGGTGGTCGTGTTGCGGATGAAGTGCATGAAGCCGTCATTGCTGCCGGCTGCAATGAATATGGCCGGATTGGCCGTCGTGTAGCCGGCTCGGGCCCCGTAGTTAATCGGCAGCGGGCGCGAGTGCAGCAGGTCGCCCATGATCCACTTGCGGGCGTCGGTGACGCTGGAGTCGCCGTCGAGGTCATCCACGTCCTGGCCGCGGGCATAGGCGAGCAGTGTTTGCGCGTTTGCCACGCTGGATGCCCCCAAGCTGGACTGCAAGGCGGCTGCGGTGGTTGCATCCGCGTTCAGGGCGGCGAGGCCGCCCGCGGCCGTGTCGTAGAACAGCTTACGGGCACCCGTCGCGCTGTTGAGCGCGCCAGGGCCGGTGCCCGTGAAGCCGGGCAGCTTCTGGCCCGCGCCGCCCCGGGCCACCGTGCGGCCATCCTTCCCGGCGACCTCGTTGGCCGCCGCGTCGGCGGCTGGCAAGCTGCCGGGAACCGTCCAGAACGACAAGGCATCGAACGTTATCCGGCCGTCGGCGGCAATCGCGTTGTTGCCGGCAGCATCCACCAAGTACGGATCGTCCGCGCTCAGGCTGGACACCTTGAACTTCTTGACGTTGCCGTCCCAGTAGGGTTTCGCGTCCGCGTCGGCCTTGAACAGCGCGATGAAGACG
>JBDSWH010000164.1:0-6690 GCA_039926785.1 Gammaproteobacteria bacterium | reverse complement strand
AACACCGGCGTCGAACGCTGGGCATTTATTCCCAGTCGCCTGCTGAACAACCTGTATCCCCTCTACCGGAACGAGGCCGCGGCCACCAAGTCGTATGGGCTCGACGGAGAGATCAACTTGGTCATCGTGAATGATGACGGCCGGCCGGGACTGTTGGGGAACGGCGAGCGCGCCATTCTCCTGTTTGGGATGGGGCGTGGCGGCGATGGCGTGTTTGCGGTGGATGTAACGTCTCCCGACAACCCAGAGTTGCTCTGGCAACTCAGCCGCGATCGCGCCGAGCCTGCGGCGGCCGATCCGTTGCCGGATCTCGGGCAGACCTGGTCGCCGCCAGTGGCCGCGCGAGTCAACGTGAGTGGCACCGTCCGGGACGTGGTGGTGTTCGGGGGTGGCTACGACCCGGTCCAGGACAACGGGAGTTTCCAGACGGACTCTGTCGGCAATGCCATTTATATGCTCGACCTGGCAGATGGCCGACTCTTGTGGAGTGCCGGCGGCGACGCTGCGAGGGGCGCCCCTGATCTGGTGTTGGACCGGATGCAGTACTCCATCCCGGCACCGGTTAAACCCCTGGACCTGGACGGCGACGGCCTGGCCGAGCGCTTCTATGTCGGCGACATGGGCGGACAGCTATGGCGCTTCGATATTGTCAATGGCGAGAGCGCCAGCGACCTGGTAGAAGGCGGCGTGATCGCCTCGCTCGGCGGGGCGGCGTTGGACACTCCCACGGCTGCGGATCTCCGCCGCTTCTATGAAGCGCCCGATGTCGTTCCGACGATCATCGACCGAAAGCTTGTGATCACGGTCAATCTGGGCTCCGGCTATCGCGGTCATCCGCTGGATGCGGAGACGTCGGAGGCCTTCTTCTCTATTCGTGACTTTAACGTCTTCGGCGCCGTCGACAGCGCCGCCTACCCGACGACGCCAGTGTCGGTCGGCCAGTTGATCGACATCACCGACAACGCCGCGCCCAACCTGCCCTTTGCGTCTGCAGGGTGGATTCTTCGCCTGGTCCAGGGTGCCGGCGAAAAGGTCCTCGGCGAAGCCCTGACGATCGACAACACCACGTTCTTTACGTCCTTCACGCCCGGCGAAACGGCCAACGAGTGCAGCGGCGGTGTCGGCATCAACCGCCTCTACGCGGTCAGCGTCTTCGATGGCCGGCCCCGCACCAATTTTGACAGCCCAATCGACACGCCGCTGACGGTGGCTGACCGGTCGCGGATCCTCAGCACCGGCATTCCGGTAACCGACGTGAATCTCTATCGCACGGATTCGGGGCCCGTGGTCTGCGCCGGGACCGAGTGCCTGACAGCCGAAGAAATGGAACGGCTGCGGCTGCGACGGACCGCGGTGAAGCGTACTTACTGGTTCCAGAGCGAGGGCCAGGCCAATTAGCGGGCGTGCTGCCGCTGCAGGTGTCGGGCCAAATGGCGGGCAGGACGGCTTTACCCTCATCGAACTCATGATCGTGGTTGTGATCATGGGCATTCTCGCGACCGCGAGCGTGGCCGGCTATCGCCACTATGTCCAGCGCGCGAACCGGGTGGACGCCACCAGTGCCCTCCTCCGGGTGTCCGCTGCGCAGGAGCGCTTCTATCTCCAGAACAATCATTACGCGACGACGGCCGAAGAACTGGGCGACCCGCCGCCCGGCGGCCTGGGCATCGCGGGCACTGAACGGGGCTTCTACGACCTGGCGGTGGACGAAGCAGCGGGAGGCCCTGTAGCCGGCTACACGATCTCTGCCACGGCCTCTGGAGACGGGCCGCAGCGCGATGACGACGCCTGCAGGTCCTTCACCATCGATCAGAACGGGCAGCGCGCCGCCGCGGATGCGGGTGGCGACGACAGCGCCACCGTCATTGAACAATGCTGGCGGTGACTCAGCCGGCCGTTTGCCCGGCCTGGTCGCGCGCCCGGCGACTCTCGAGAACGAATCCGTCGAACAGCAGCAGCGCCACCCCCACGGTAATGGCGGAATCCGCCACGTTGAAGGCGGGAAAGGACCAGCGGTCGTAGTAGAAGAGCACGAAATCGACCACGTAGCCGTGCTGAATCCGGTCGATAAGGTTGCCAATCGCGCCCCCGAGGATCAGCACAAGCCCCAGTGGCACCACGATCCGGTCCGCTGGCTGCCGGAAGAACCACCATAGAATCAGGGCACCGACGCCCACGGCGACCCCGGTGAAAAACCAGTTCTGCCAGCCCGAGGCATTCGCGAGAAAACTGAATGCGGCGCCGGTGTTGTGCATCCTCACCAGATCGAAGTACGGCATCACCGGCAGACGATCGAACAGCTCAAACTTCGCCGTGATCAGGCGCTTGGTGTATTGATCGACGGCGATGACCGCAATCGTCAGCAGCAGCCAGTTCAGGCTCGGTCGGTTCTTCATACGTAGCGCCGGCTTTCGCCGCCGCCATCCAGGTTGGTGATGCAGCGGCCACACAGTTCCGGGTGGGTCGCGGAACTTCCCGTATCGGGGCGATGCTGCCAACACCGCACGCACTTGCCATCAGTGGCCGGCTCGGCGTGAATCCAGCATGCGTCGCCCGCCAGCGCGTCCGCCGGATGTTCGGCCCCCGGACGAACATCCGCGTCGGATGTGATGAACAGGAACCGGAGCTCGTCACCAAAAGACTCCAGCTGGGTGCGGAGCGGGCCATCCGCGAAGATGGTGAGGCGCGCATCCAGCCCCGAGCCGATCGCGCCGGCCTCACGGCGAGCTTCCAGCGCGCGGGCGGCCAGTTCCCGGACCCCTAGCAACCTGGCCCAATCGATGCCACTAGCGGGCACACCGGGCAGTTCGTGCCACGTCGTCAGCAGTACCGATGCAGCACGGGTGCCGGGGAGATAGCGCCAGATCTCCTCCGCCGTGAAACTGAGGATGGGTGCAAGCCAGCGCACCATGGCCTCGGCGATATGCCACATCGCCGTCTGGGCCGACCGGCGCGGCAGGCCTCGCGCCGGGGTGGTGTACAGCCGGTCCTTGATGACATCCAGGTAGAAAGCACCCAAATCGACGACACAGAAGTTGTGCAACTGCTGGTAAACCCGGTGAAACTCGTAGGACTCGTAGGCTGCTAGGATTTCCGCCTGCAGTTCGGCGGTGCGGGCCAGTACCCATCGGTCAACCGCCACCAGCGAGTCGACGGGCACAGCGTCACGGCCTGGGTCGAAGCCGTCCAGATTGCCCAGCAGGAACCGCGCCGTGTTCCGCATGCGACGGTAGGAGTCGGCCATGCGCTTCAGAATTTCCTGGGAGACGTTCATCTCCCCGCTGTAGTCACTTGACGCGGCCCACAACCGAAGGATGTCGGCACCCAGCGAATTCATCACGGACTGTGGTGCCACCACGTTGCCCAGTGACTTCGACATCTTTCGGCCCTTCTCGTCCACGGTGAAGCCGTGGGTGAGTACAGCCCGGTACGGCGCGACGCCATCCGTCGCCACCGCCGTGAGCAGGGAGCTCTGGAACCACCCCCGGTGCTGGTCGGAGCCCTCCAGGTACAGGTCCGCCGGAAAACCGACCTCGGGCCGGCTGCGGGCGAGGCAATGATGGACCATGCCGGAGTCCATCCAGACATCCATCGTGTCCATGACTTTTTCATAATCCACCGCCGCAGGCCCGAGCAGCTCTGCCGCATCCATATCGAACCAGCCATCGATGCCCTGCCGCTCCATGCGCACGGCGACCGCCTCCAGCAGGGCCAGGGTCTCGGGATGCAGCTCGCCCGTCTCGCGGTGCAGGAACAGCGGTATCGGCACGCCCCAGGTACGCTGCCGCGAGATGCACCAGTCGGGGCGCCCGGCCACCATGCCCTCGATGCGCTCCTCACCCCAGCCGGGTATCCATTGCACGCCGGTGATGGCGGCGAGGCTCGCCTCCCGCAGGTGATTCTGGTCCAGGCTTATAAACCACTGGGGCGTGGCCCGGAAAATCAGCGGCGTCTTGTGTCGCCAGCAGTGGGGATAGCTGTGCTGGAACTTCTCTGTGTGCAGTAGGTGCCCGTTGTCGCGCAGGAGCTCGGCAATCCGGCTGTTGCCCTCGTTGATGTGCACACCAGCCAGCAGTGGCGTACCCGGCACGTATACGCCGCGCGCATCCACCGGGTTATCGACCGGAAGTTTGTAGCGGAGACCCGACTGGTAATCGTCCTGGCCGTGGGCAGGCGCCGTGTGCACCGCACCCGTGCCGGCATCCAGGGTGACGTAGTCCGCCATGATCACGGGCACTTCGCGAGGATTGAACGGGTGCCGCAGCAGAACTCCGTCCAGCGCCGCGCCGCGGAAGCGGGCGAGGATTACGGGCGGACTGCCCCCATAGCGCTGGAGCGCCGGCCCCGCGAGGCCCTCGGCAAGCACAAGTCGGACGGTGCCCTGGGACAGCTCCGTCTCCAACAGCACGTAGGGTAATTCGGCGCCCAGGGCCACGGCCTGGTTGGCCGGCAGCGTCCAGGGCGTGGTGGTCCAGATCGGGATCGAGACAGTTCCCGCCGGCGCGATACCGAGTCTCGTGTACAACGCGGCACTGTCCGCCACCTCGAAGCGGGCGTCCAGGGCAGTCGAGGTCTTGTCGAGATACTCCACCTCGGCCTCGGCCAGCGCCGACCGGCAGTCCAGGCACCAGTGCACCGGCTTGTAGCCGCGCAGCAAGTGACCGTTCTCGATGATGCGGGCGAAGCCCCGGATCTGCTCCGCCTCGAAGCCCGGATCGAGCGTCAGGTACGGACGGTCCCAGTCACCCAGCACGCCCAGCCGCCGGAAATCCCGCCGCTGGCTCTCGACCTGCTGCAGGGCGTATTCGCGACACGCCCTGCGAAATTCGGCGGCCGTCAGCTTTCCCCCCACCTTACCGAGCTTCTTTTCCACCTGGTGTTCGATGGGCAGGCCGTGGCAATCCCAGCCGGGGATGTAGGGGGCATCGAAGCCAGCCAGGGTCTTCGACTTGACGATGATGTCCTTCAGGACCTTGTTGACGGCGTGCCCGATATGGATGTCGCCATTGGCATAGGGCGGTCCATCGACGAGGAGGAAGCGCGGCCGACCTGTCGCCACTTTCCGGATCTGGCCATACAGGTCGCGCTCGGTCCATTCCGCCAGCATCTGGGGCTCGCGCTTGGCCAGATCGCCCTTCATGGGGAAATCCGTGCGAGGGAGGTTCACCGTGCTCTTGTAGTCCGTCACGCTCTGGTCCTTTGCCGACTAGTGCCCATGCTGTTCAGTGTGCTGCCAGCGCCCGCCGTGCCTCGACCGCATCCACTTCCATCTGTCGTCGCAGGGACTCGAGATCGTCAAAGCGGACCTCGTCGCGCAGCCGGGCGACAAAATCCACGGCGATCTGGCGGCCATAGAGGTCGCCGGCAAAATCGAAGACGTGTACCTCGAGCAGCGGTTCCACGCCGGCCACTGTGGGCCGGGTACCAACACTGGCCACGCCATCCAGTGCGCCCGGCATGACGCCGTGCACACGCACGGCGAAAATGCCGTTGACGGGGCTCACGCGCCGGTGGAGCCGCATGTTCGCCGTCGGAAACCCGAGCGTTCGGCCCAACTGCTGCCCGGGCCTGACCCGGCCCACCATGCGATACGGTCTGCCCAACAACTGCTGCGCCCTCGCCAAGTCGCCGCTGGCCAGGGCATTACGGATCGCCGTACTCGACACCCTGACACCACCCGACGTGACACTCCCCACCTGCTCGGCTCCAAAGTTGTACTGCCGGCCACCGGCCTCCAAGTGCGTCATGGTGCCAGCGCGGCCCCGGGCAAAGCGGAAATCGTCGCCCACCACCAGGTGCCGGACTCCGAGCGTGCGCACGAGCAACTGCTCGACGAACTCGCCGGGCGACAGTAACTGCAACGACCGCTCGAACGGCGGGCAATACAGGTAGTCGATTCCCGCGTCACGCAGGACGAGGAACTTTTCCCGGAGGCACATGAGCCGGGCGGGAGCCTGCAGCGGACTCATGACCTCCTGGGGTGTCGGCTCGAAGCTGAACACCAGGGAGGGCAGCTCGAGGCGCGCGGATTCCGCCTGTACCCGTTCCAGTATCCGCCGGTGGCCCCGATGCACGCCGTCGAAGACGCCGATGGTCGCCACGCAGCCATTCGGCACCGCTTGATCACCCGGCCGGGGCCGGCGAAAGACATGCATGGGAGCAGGGACGCCAAAAGCGGGGATTATAGGGTCGCCGGCCTAGAAGTTTTGCATCCGCAGATCCCGCGGACGGATGCCCACGGCGAACAGTGCGGCCACGTAGGCCACTCCCCCGCCACCGACGGCCAGCGAGAGCCAGAGGCAGCGAAGCCAGAATCCCGACTCCAGCCAGGCTGCGGTGGGCGGCACGGCAGCCACCAGCAATGCGGCCATGACGACGGCGGCGACCGCCACGCGCGCCAGGAACCGGCCCCATCCGGGCGCCGCCTGGAGGACGCCCGACCTGCGCAACCCCCGGTAGAGGAGGCCCGAATTGATAAAAGAACCGATCGACGTGGAGGCAGCAAGTCCCGCGTGGGGTGCTTCACCGCCTGCCAGCGCCCACGGGACCACGAGCACAACATTGATGACCATCGATGAACCGAGCGCGATCAGGCCGACGCGCACCGGGGTGGCCGTGTCCTGTCGGGCAAAATAGCCCGGCGCCAGTACCTTCACCATGGTGAAGCCCGTCAGACCGGCCGAGTAGGCG
>JBDSWH010000163.1:0-3845 GCA_039926785.1 Gammaproteobacteria bacterium | reverse complement strand
CCGCCGTAATCCGCGGCGTCGTGGAACGCCTGCGTGTAGCCGGCGCTGCTGCGGTAGTCGGGCGCAAGGACCACGTAGCCCCGCCTGACCAGGTCCGCTACGCGTGGCACGTTGCGGGAACTGAATTGCCCGTGCTGGCTTCCGTGGACATAGATGACAGCCGCACGGGTCCCGGGTGCTGCCGCATTGAGCGGCCTGAACAGGTACGCCGGGATCGCCAGTCCATCGGTGCTCGCATAGTCCAGCTTCCGGTAGTCCACCGAGCCTCGAACGGCGGCCTCGATGCGCAGGTCGTCGGCCTGCTTCCCGGCCTGCCCCTGTGCCCAGTCCACGGCGCCCGCTGGCGCTGCCGCCAGCAGGAACCACAGGCCTGCCACGGCAAGGCGCTTCATCGCCTAGTAGGAATCGCCGCTGGAGTAGGGTGGCAGCGTGCCGATATGTATGCCGCTGTCGACGATGAGGGTTTCGCCCGTGATCAGGTGGGCCGACTCCAGGAACCAGACCAGCACCGCGGCGATGTCTTCCGCCGTTGCCACCTTCTTCAGGGGCAACTGGGCGCCCTGAGTCTTGATCATGGCCTCGTATTGTTCGTCACCCATACCGCCCTTGAGCCAGCGCGTCTGGATCATGCCCGGCACGACCGTGTTGATGTTGATCTCCGGCGCGAGGACATGCGCCAGGGATTTCGTCATCAGGTTGAGCGCGGCCTTCGATGCCGCATAAGGGATGGAGGAGGCGATGCCGGTGACGCCGCCGATGGAGGAGTCGTTGACGATCGAGCCATGGCCCTGCTTTTTCATCATGGGCACAACGGCCCGCACCATCTGGTAGGCACCCACCACGTTGACCGCGTAGATATCCAGGAAGTCTTGCTTGCTGACGCCATCCAGCTTCTTGTAGGGATTGAACTTGGTGCGAGCGGCGTTGTTGATCAGGTAGTCGATGCGGCCCCACTGGTCGGCGGCGGCCTTCACCATTGCCTGGCAGGCGTCATCGTCCGACACGTCCGCCTGGAACACGATTGTGTCGGCGCCCTTGGCCCGGCAGGCTGCCGCAGTTTCCTCCGCCTCGGCCTTGCTGCGGGTGTAGTTGATCACCACGTTGCAGCCGTGCTCGGCCAGCAGGATGGCGGCAGCGGCGCCTACGCCCGTGGCGGAGCCGGTGACAATGGCAACTTTCTTCTCGGATGGGGGCATGGAGAGTTCCTGGTATCTGTACCGGTAAGCGGGGCCGATAGCCTACTGCAAAGCCCCTGGAATTGGGGACACGCCGGTTTCCCATGCTAAGGTTTGCGGCCTCACACCTGCCGGACGACCACGGGAGCAACGATTCGATGGCCTTCAAGGATATGCGCGAGTTTCTGGCGAAACTCGACGAGATGGGGCAACTGAAGCGCATCAAGGCGCCGATCAATGTCGCCCAGGGGTCCAACGAGCTCCAGACGCTCATGCGACTGCTGGCCGAGACCAACGGCCCCGGCCTGCTGCTCGAAAACCTGGTGGGTTACAACACGCCCGAGGTGCCGGTGATCTTCAATCCCTTCGGCACGCGGGAGCGCACCGGCCTGACGATCGGCACCAAGGATCCCGTCGAGGCCAAGGTGAAGCACACGGCAATCCTTGCTGACCGCAGCACCTGGCACAAGCCGAAGCTGGTCGACCGCAAGCAGGCGCCGTGCAAGGACGTGGTCATACCCCGTGACCAGATTTCCATCGACAAGCAGATTCCCCACGTGTGGCTGGGCAAGGAAGGCGCATCGTACATCTGCGGCGGTGTCGTCGTTACCAAGGATCCGGAAACCGGCGTCCGCAATGTGGGCTGGTATCGCCTCACGAGCCTCTGGAACTGCAAGCACCCCCACGGCGGGACCTACTCGGAACACGAGCAGAAGAAGCAGCTGTCCGTCTTCGCGTTCTGGAATCCGCCGATGAACCACATCGGCCTGCACCTGGCCAAGGCCCAGCGCATGGGCAAGCCGCTGGAAATCGCGGTGGCCTGCCAATGCGATCCCGCGGTCCATATGGCTGCAGCCACCGGCGTGCCTTACGGCCTGGACGAGTACGACTATGCCGGCGGCCTGCGCGGATCTCCGGTGGAACTCGTCAAGTGCGAGACGGTAGACCTGGAGGTGCCCGCCACGGCCGAGTACGTCATCGAGGGCGTCTTTCAGCCCGACGTGCCCCAGCAGACCATTGGCTGGCACTCGAACTCCGTCGGTTACTACGACAAGCACCAGGTGTTCCCGCTGTTCGACGTCTCTGCGATCACCCACCGCAAGAATCCGCTGTGGTACGCGACCATCGAAATGATGCCGCCCTTCGACCACAACTACCTGGCGCTGATCCCGGTGGAAGGGGAGATGCTCTCCGACCTGCAGCGGAAAATTCCGGAAGTGAAGGACTGCGTGGTAACGCCGAACATGACGTACGTCGTCCAGCTGAACGTGGATGGTGCCAGCAAGCCGCACCCCGAGTTCGGCAAGTACGTCCTGCACGCGCTGTGGGGTGCCGCCGGTCGCTGGCCCCGCACGGCAAAGATTGCGGTGGTTGTGGGCCCCGACGTGAACCCGTACGACATCTCCGCCATCGAATGGGCTATTCAGACCCGGGTCCAGCCCTACAGTGACATCATTATCAATCGTTCCGGGCAGGCCTTCGTCCTGGATCCATCCGCGCCGAAGGGTCCCCAGGGATTCCCGACCGTCGGTGAGCAGATGGGCATCGATGCCACCATCAAGATTCCGGAGCGCTTCACTGAATACGCCGAAGTGAGCCAGGCCGACCCGGCCGACGTGGCGACGCTGGCGGAGAGACTCAAGGGCCTCTGGTAGCCGCGACGTCAGCCGCGGCCTTTGGTTTCCTCACCAAGGAACAGCGGACGGAGGCGGATCAGGGCCTCCCGGAAGTAGCCATAGACGGCGGCCACCCGCGCCACATCCCGGAGTTCGGGGTGAGACAATATCCACAACTCGGTGCTGAGTTCGTCGATGGTGGGACCGAGGCGCACGAGCCCCCCAAGCCTGGCTGCGGTAATGCACGACAGGATCCCGACTCCCACCCCGGCCTTCACCGCCAGGGTCATCGCCAGTGGCGAGTGGGTGCGCAGAACCATCCGGCCCGGCGGCACCTGCTTCTGCATGAAGTCCTGGTAAGCCGCTACGCGATTGCCGCCAATTGAGCTGTCGAGGCCGACCCAGGGCACCTTCGTCAGGTCCACCGTTCTGGCCTTGCTTCGGGGGACCAGGCCGGTGGCCGCATAGGTCGCGTAGAGCAGAGTCCCGACGCGGTGACCGATGAGGTTCTCGGGAGGTCTGGTGGTCGTACGGATGGCAATGTCCGCATCCCGGCGCGAGATGTCCAGCACCCGGTTATCGACATTCAGGTCAAGCGTGATTCCGGGGTGTAGTTGCTGCAAGTCCGGCATAAGAGGCGTCACGATGAACGCGCTGGTGGTGTCGGGTGCCGTCACGCGCACCAGGCCATGCAGTTGCTTGTCCTGGCGCCAGATCCGCCGTTCGAGCGCACCCACATCTTCCTCGATGCGCTGCGCCTGGCGGACGACCTCCAGCCCGGATGGAGTGACCGCGTAGCCCTTCCGGGTGCGGTCGAACAGGCGAACCCCGAGCTGTTTCTCGATCACCTTCAGGCGCCGGAAGACGGTGATGCTGCTCACCCGGAGCTGGACCGCGGCCCCTGCCACGGACCCGGCACTGTAGACGGCGAGCACGTACCGCAGATCGTCCCATTCCATGCGGGAAATGATGCCACGACGGGACACGACAAATTTGCACGGAATGAAGTGCACGCTTGTCTATACCGCGCCGCTGCACCCGGGCCTAGCATTCC
>JBDSWH010000162.1:0-6149 GCA_039926785.1 Gammaproteobacteria bacterium | reverse complement strand
GCGCGGGTCTGTCGGACCCGAAGCGGCCGAACGGGTCGTTCCTGTTCCTGGGCCCTACCGGCGTCGGCAAGACGGAGCTTACTAAGGCGCTCGCGGAATTCCTCTTCGACACCGAGGACGCACTCATCCGCATCGACATGTCGGAGTTCATGGAAAAGCACTCCGTGGCGCGGCTGATCGGCGCGCCGCCGGGCTATGTGGGGTACGAGGAGGGCGGCTACCTGACCGAACTCGTGCGCCGGAAGCCCTACAGCGTCGTCCTGCTCGACGAGGTCGAGAAGGCCCACCCGGACGTCTTCAACGTGCTGCTCCAGGTGCTGGACGATGGCCGCCTCACCGACGGCCAGGGCCGCACCGTGGATTTCCGCAATACGGTCATCGTGATGACCTCCAACCTGGGGTCACAGCGGATCCAGGGCATGACCGGGGAGGCGAACTACGGCGCGATGAAGGCGGCCGTCATGGAGGACGTGCGTGAGCACTTCCGCCCCGAGTTCATCAACCGGGTGGACGACATTGTGGTGTTCCACCCGCTGTCCGAGGCGCAGATCCGGGACATTGTGAAGATCCAGCTGGGTTACCTGCAGGCGCGGCTGGCCGAGCGGGACATGACCCTGGAGGTGTCCGACCCCGCCCTGGACACCCTCGCCGAGGCCGGCTTCGACCCCGTCTACGGGGCCCGGCCGCTGAAGCGGGCCATCCAGCAGCGGATCGAGAACCCGCTGGCCCAGGAGATCCTGAAGGGCCGCTTCAGCCCGGGAGCGGTGATCCGGGTCGGGGCGACCGGCGGCGACCTGACCTTCCAAGCGGGGTAGAGGTACGGTAGAGGTGGTAGAGGTACCGGTAGAGGTACCGGACCTTAGTTGTTAGGTTTATTTAAGTTGTTTAGCTGGGCGCAGTAATTAACTAAAGAAACCCAACAACTAAGGTCCGGTACCTTCGGATTGTCGCGCGGTTCGGCGCTCCTACGGTAGAATTCCCGGCTGAATTTAGAGGTCAAGCTATGCCGATTTTCGACTACCAGTGTGCGGCCTGCGGGCACGCCTTCGACGCGCTCCAGAAAGCCGGCGAGGGCCCGCTCCGCAAGTGCCCCGAGTGCGGCAAGCTCAAGCTGAAAAAGCAGCTGGCCGCGCCGAATTTTCACTTGAAGGGCAGCGGCTGGTACAAGACCGACTTCAAGGACAAGTCCGCCAAGAAGGACGGCGACAAGTCAGCCGGCAAGTCCGACAGCCCGTCTGGCGACAAGAGCGGCGAGAAGTCTGGCGGAAAGGACAGCGACAAGTCCGACAGCAAAGCCGACGCCAAGAAGGGCCACACCATGGACAGCGGGCCCGCGCACAGCCACGACTCCGGTCATTCCCACAGCCACGGCGGGCATAGTCACAACCATGGCCCCGGCGGCCACAAGCACTAGTCCACGCATGCGCACGCACTACTGCGGTGAGGTCACCGCCGCCGCCATTGACCAGCAAGTCACCGTTTCGGGTTGGGTCCACCGCCGCCGGGATCACGGTGGCGTGATCTTCATCGACCTGCGGGACCGGGAAGGCCTGCTGCAGGTTGTCTTCAATCCGTCGTCCCCCGTGTTCGCCGCCGGCGAGAAGCTGCGCAGCGAATTCGTGGTGACCGTCACCGGCACCGTGCGGCCGCGGCCCCAGGGCACCGTCAATGCCAAGCTGAAGACCGGCGAGGTCGAGCTGGTCGCCAGCGAGCTCGTGGTGCTCAATACCGCCGAAACGCCACCGTTCCACCACGACGAGGAAGTGTCCGAGGAGCTGCGTCTCAAGTACCGCTACCTGGATCTTCGCCGCAGTGAAATGCTCGAGCGCTTCCGCCTGCGTCACCGCATCACCCAGGCCGTGCGCAAGTTCCTCGACAGCCACGGCTTCATGGACGTGGAGACGCCCGTCCTCACGCGCACCACGCCCGAGGGCGCCCGGGACTACATCGTGCCGAGCCGCACGCACCCGGGCCAGTTCTTCGCGCTGCCCCAGTCGCCCCAGCTCTTCAAGCAGATCCTGATGATGTCCGGTTTCGACCGGTACTACCAGATCGCGCGCTGCTTCCGCGACGAGGACCTGCGTGCCGACCGCCAGCCCGAGTTCACGCAGATCGACGTCGAGACCTCCTTCATGAACGAGAGCGAGTTCATGGAGATCATGGAAACGATGATCCGGACGGTGTTCCGGGACGTCGCTGGCTTTGAACTGCCGCCGCTGCCGTGCATGACCTACGCGGAAGCCATCGCCCGCTTCGGCATCGACCGCCCGGACCTGAGCATCCCGCTGGAGCTCGTCGAAGTGGCGGACCTGATGACCGGCGTCGAGTTCAAGGTGTTCGCCGGCCCTGCCGCCGATCCGGACGGTCGCGTCACCGCGCTGAAGATCCCCGGCGGCGGCGCACTGACCCGCAAGGAGATCGACGAGTACACCGCCTTCGTCGCCAACTACGGCGCGAAGGGCCTGGCCTACATCAAGGTCAACGAGGTGGCCAAGGGCCGGGACGGCCTTCAGTCGCCCATCATGAAGTTCCTGCCCGAGGCGACGGTGCAGGGGCTCGTCTCCCGCCTTGAGCTGAAGGACGGCGACCTGGTGTTCTTCGGCGCCGACAAGAAGAAAGTCGTCAACGATTCGCTCGCGGCGCTGCGCGTGAAGGTTGGCCGGGACCTGAAGATGGTCAAGCCGGGCTGGCACCCGGTGTGGGTCGTGGACTTCCCCATGTTCGAGTGGGACCCCAAGGAGAAGCGCTGGGCGGCGCTGCACCACCCGTTCACCGCGCCGTCCATCGACGACCTGGAGGCCCTGGAGAAGGACCCGGGCAAGGCGCTTTCCCGCGCGTACGACATGGTCCTCAACGGCAACGAGATTGGCGGCGGCTCGATCCGTATCCATTCGTCGGCCATGCAGTCGACGGTGTTCCGCATCCTCGGCATCACGCCGGAGGATGCGGAGAGCAAGTTCGGCTTCCTGCTGCGCGCCCTGAAATTCGGCGCACCTCCCCACGGCGGCCTCGCTTTCGGCCTGGATCGCCTCGTCATGCTGCTGGCCGGAACGGACAACATCCGCGACGTCATCGCCTTCCCGAAGACGCAGACGGCCAGCTGCCTGCTGACCGAGGCGCCGGGTCCCGTGTCGCCGCAGCAGCTGCGCGAGACGGGAATCCGCATCCGTGAAGCGGGGAAATAGGGGACATGCCTAATTGCGCGAAGCAGCATTCCCCAAGGCCCTCTGACTTTCCAGCGGGCCTGGCGTTGGGAAATCCTGCTTCGCGCAATTAGGCATGTCCCCGATTCCCCCTGAAACCGTCGTCGTCGTCCACGGCCTGTGGATGAACGGCGCCGAGGCCGGGTTGCTTAGGCACCGGCTGACCGACGAGCACGGATTCCCGACGGTACTGTTCCAGTACGGCACGTTCGAGGCCGGCTTCCTCAGCAACGCGGACCGGCTGCGCAACGCGCTGGACGAGATCGCGTCGCCCCGCATCCACCTCGTGGGGCACAGCACCGGCGGCGTCATGGCCCTCGTGGCCCTGCAGCGCCGGCCCCTCGCGAAGCCCGGCCGCGTGGTGTGCCTCGGGGCACCGCTCCGCGGGAGTATCGCGGCGGAAAAACTGGCGCAGCTCGGCGAGCTGGGCGCTGCCATCCTGGGGCCGACGGGTCGTGAGGGCCTCGTGGGGCGCGTGCTCAGTGACGACTTCAAGCCCGATCGCGATGTCGGTTCGATCGCCGGTACGACCAGCGTGGGGGCGGGGATGATGCTGGGAGTCTTGCCCGAGCCGAACGACGGCACGATTGCCGAAGCGGAGACCCGCATGCCCTGGCTCAAGGATCACCTATCGTACCCGGTGACCCACACCGGCTTCCTCGTGTCGCCGGAGATCGCGTTGCAGACCGCGTTCTTCCTCCGCCACGGCCTGTTCAACCGCCAGTCCCCGGCCTACACAAGCACCGAAGGTACCGGCTACAGCTTTTTCAGGGCGTAGAGGGCGTCCAGCGCCTGCTTCGGCGTGAGCGTGTCCGGGTCTAGACCGGCGAGCAGTTCATGGACTCCGTCCGGCTCCGGCGGCGGGCCCAGTGCCAGCTCCTGCTGGGGCACCGGGGTGTCACGCCGCGTCGCGGACCCGCTTTCCAGCTGCCGCAGGAAGCGCCGCGCGCGCTGGATCACTGCCGCCGGCACCCCCGCCAGCTGCGCCACCTGCAGTCCGTAGCTGCGGCTCGCCGGCCCGTCCTTCACGGCGTGCAGGAACACCAGCTTGTCCCCGTGCTCCGTCGCATCCAGGTGCACGTTCGCGCAGGCCTGCAGATCGGTCGCCAGCGCCGTCAGCTCGAAGTAGTGCGTGGCAAATAGCGTGAACGCCCGCACCTGTTCTCCGATGTGGTGGGCTGCCGCCCAGGCCAGCGACAGGCCGTCGAAGGTGCTCGTGCCCCGCCCGATCTCGTCCATCAGCACCAGGCTTTGCGCCGTCGCGTTGTGCAGGATGTTGGCAGTCTCCGTCATCTCCACCATGAAGGTCGACCGCCCGCCCGCGAGATCGTCGGCCGCGCCAATGCGCGTGAAGATCCGGTCCAGTGGCCCGAACGCGGCGCGCTCCGCCGGCACGAAGGACCCGATGTGGGCCAGCAGCGCAATCAGCGCCGCCTGACGCATATAAGTGGACTTGCCGCCCATGTTCGGCCCGGTGATGACCAGCAGGCGCCGGTCTTCCGTCAGCTCCAGGTCGTTCGCCACGAAGGGCACGTCCAGCAGCCGCTCGACGACCGGGTGCCGGCCGCCGCGGATGCTGATGCCTGGCCCGTCCGTGAGTTCCGGCCGGCAATAGTTGAGCGCGCGGGAGCGCTCCGCCAGGTTGACGAGCACGTCCAGTTCCGCGAGTGCCGCCGCCAGCTCCCGCAGCTCCGCAAGGCCGCCGGCGAGCGTCGCCAGTAATCCGGTGTAGAGCTCCTTCTCCCGGGCCAGCGACCGGTCACGGGCCGACAACACCTTGCCCTCGAAGTCCTTCAACTCGGGCGTTACATAGCGTTCCGCGCCCTTCAGCGTCTGCCGGCGCTGGTAATCCCCCGGCGCCTGCGCGGCTTGCCCGCGCGACAGCTCGATGTAGTAGCCGTGCACCCGGTTGTACCCGACCTTCAGCGACGGCAGGCCGGTGCGCGCGCGTTCCCGCGTTTCCAGATCGGTGAGGTAGCGGTCGGCGTTCTCGCTGATGTCCCGCAGCTCGTCGAGGGTGGCATCGTAGCCGGGGGCGAGCACGCCGCCGTCGCGGATCAGCTGGGGCGGCAGCTCGATGATCGCGCGCGTGAGCAGTGCGTGTGTTGTGGCGTGATCGCCGAGGCGCGTGCGAAGCGCGGCAAGCAGTGGTGAATCGAGCCTGCCGAGTTGCGCGTCTATCGCTGGTACGAGCGCGGTTGCCGTGCGCAGCTGGGCCAGGTCCCGTGGGCGCGCGGAGCCGAGGGCGATGCGGGACAGGATGCGTTCCAGGTCGCCGATGTCGGTGAGCGTGTCGCGGAGCGCGTCATCGGCGGAACCGCGCAGGCTGTCCAGGGCCTGGTATCGACGCCGGAGCAAAGGCTGGTCCCGTACGGGACGATTGAGCCAGCGACGCAGGAGGCGGCTGCCCATGGTGGTGGCGCAGTGATCTAGCACGCCGGCGAGGCTCGCTTCCGCGTTGCCGCCGAGGCTGGTTTCGAGTTCGAGATTGCGGCGGCTGGCGGCATCCACCTGCAGCGCGTCCAAGTGGCGCTCGGCGATGATGCTGCGCACGTGGGGGAGGGCGCTCTTCTGCGTGTCGCGCACGTACTGCAGGAGCGCGCCGGCCGCGCGGACGCCGTCCGTGCAGTCGGCGACGCCGAAGCCTTGCAGGTCCTGCGTTCCGAACTGGGCGCTGAGGAGTCGTGTGGCGGTCTCCGCGTCGAAGTGCCAGGGCGGCATCAGGTGGCGGGCCACCGCATTGTCGACCGCCGGCGCCGTGATGCCGTCCTCCACCAGCAGTTCCGCGACGCCGAGACGGGCCAGTTCGGCCTGCAGGTCGTCGAGGCCGGCGAGTTGGGTCAGGCAGAAGCGGCCGGCTGAAAGGTCGAGCCAGGCAAGGCCGTAGCAATCCCCGCCGCCACACACGGCGGCGACCAGGTTGTCGCGGCGCGCGTCGAGCAGCGC
>JBDSWH010000161.1:0-5174 GCA_039926785.1 Gammaproteobacteria bacterium | reverse complement strand
CGGCCAAGCGGGAGGACGGGAGCCCTGCTACGTTTTTCGCAACAGGCCCATGAGCAGCGTAACGACGAAGATCACCAGGAAGACGAAGAAGAGGATCTTGGCAATCTCGGTGGCGCCGGCGGCAATGCCGCCAAAGCCGAACACTGCGGCGACGATCGCTATGATGAAGAAGATGGCGGCGTACCTGAGCATGACGGATGTCCTTTCGGAAGGTTTGGAGCGTTTTACCGTGTACCCTATTGCATTGCGAAAAAATGGTAGGTCGGGGCCGCCGCACGCGCTGTCAGAGCAGGACACCCGCGATGGCGCATCGGTCCGTTAATTTTGTAGGTGTCTCCCTACGAACCATTGCCTGGCTGGGAGTGCTGGCGGTGCTGTTGATCAGCATTGGATCGTGCGGCATGGCGGGCAAGGCAGAGCCCGCCGACCACGTCACTACGGACGGCGGCGCGCTGCGCGGTGCCCGGGTGGACGGCGTGTTCGCCTTCCGCGGCATTCCCTACGCCGCGCCGCCGGTCGGCGAGCAGCGCTGGCGGCCCCCGCAGCCGGTCGTTCCCTGGTCCGGCGTGCGCTCAGCGATCGACTACGCGCCCAGTTGTGCCCAGCCGGTATCCGCAATCTTCCAGCTGCCTTCGGGCGGCAACGGGACTGCAACCAGCGAGGACTGCCTGACACTCAATGTCTGGTCGCCGAACACCCGGCCGGCGACGCCGTTGCCCGTCATGGTCTGGATTCACGGGGGCGGATTCTCCCAGGGCAGTGGCAATCTGGCCGGGCTGAACGGCACGGCGCTGCCCCTGCAGGGTGTCGTGGTGGTCACCGTCAACTATCGGCTCGCGATGTTCGGTTTTCTGGCCCACCCGGAACTCGCGCGGCCCGGGGACCCGGTCGGCAACTACGGCCTGCTGGACGCCGCCGCGGCACTCGGGTGGGTACAGCGGAATATTGCGGCGTTTGGCGGCGACCCGCGGCGGGTCACGCTCTTCGGCGAGTCCGCCGGCGCGGACGCGGTGAACTACCTGATGGTGATGCCTGCGGCACGAGGCCTGTTCCAGCAGGCCATCAGCCAGAGTTCGTCCGTGGGCCTGGCTCCCGCGCCCCGGTTCGGACGGGCCGAGGGCTTCAACCCGCCCGCCGAACGGATTGCCGAGGCCTACTTTGCCAAGCTTGGCCCCGCGGCCTTTGACGGCCCGGATCGCGCGGCGGCGCTTCGCGCGCTGTCCGCCGAACAACTCCTGGCCGCCATGGGCGAGCGCGACCGGTTCTCGCCAGTGATCGACGGCGAAACACTGCCAGACCAGGTGGGCCTGCTGTTCGCGGCCGGACGTCAGCACCGGGTGCCGTACCTGACGGGCGGCAACAGCTGGGAAGCCAGCCTCGGGCGAACCATCGGCGGCGGATTCTCGCCGGCCTTCGCGGCCCGTCTGGTGCCGGCCGCGGACCGGGAGCGGTTCTATCCCGGACTCGCCGGCGACCGGCTGGATGACGCAATCTTCGGCGATCTCATCATCCTGTCTCCGTCCCGGTATCTGGCTTCCCGCATGCGGGCGTCCGGCGCCCCTGTGCACGTCTACTACCTGTCGTACGTCGCCGAAGCGAAGCGCGATCGCCAGCCGGGCGTTGCCCACGCGGATGACATTCCCTTTGTGATGGGTACGCTCCAACAGGGTACTGACCGTGACTGGACGGTCAGCCGCCTGATGTCGAACTATTGGATCCGGTTCGCGCAGACCGGCGATCCCAACGGCCCGGGACTGCCTGACTGGCCAGCCTGGGCGGCCGACTCCGACCCCGTGCTCGAGATCGGTGACGAGGTCGCGGTGCGGCAGGGGCTCTTCGCCGACCGGCTCAGCTACCACGTTGGGCGTGGCATAGCCCGCCTCGAAGACGTCCGTTGATGGAAATCGCGGCGCGCACCGATGCCGCTGTTCGTCGAGAAGAGCTGGCTGACCAGGGCTGGACGCAGCTGCCCGGCTTTCTGCAGGCTCATGGTGCCGAGTCGCTGCACACGACCCTGGCCCAGGTGGTGGACTGGCGTTTTGTACTGAACCATCAGGGCCGTCACCATGACATCCATCCCCTGCAGGTCGCGGCGATCGACGCCTCCGCACGGCAAGCCATCGCCGCCGGCGTGGCGGCGGGTGCCCAGCGCGGTTTCCAGTACGCCTATGACAATTATCCTGTCGGCGACATCGCTGCTGACGGCGGGAAATTGCCGGCGCAGATCGCCGGCGTCCATGACCTGATCGTCGGCGGGCCGTTCGTCGCGTTCGCCCGGGACCTGACCGGCGACGCGCGCATCGCCAGCGCCGACCTGCAGGCTACCCGGTACCGGCCCGGGCATTTTCTGACGACCCACGACGACAGTCTGGAGGGCAAGCACCGCCTGTATGCGTACGTGCTGGGGCTGACGAAAAGCTGGCGGCCGGAGTTCGGTGGCCTGCTGCTGTTTCATGACGGGGCGGGCCACATCCAGCACGGGCTGACGCCCGGCTTCAATGTGCTGAACATCTTCCGCGTGCCACATCCCCATTCCGTCAGCCAGGTGGCGACCTTCGCGCCGGCCTTTCGCTATTCGGTGACCGGCTGGCTGAAATCCGCCGCGTGAACGGGCTGCCACCCGCGCCGCCCCTCGTCACGCTGGAGCTGCAGGAGACCTTGCGTGCGGCAGCCCGCGCTGGCCAGCCCACGGTGGAATGTTCGGTGGACCTGCAGCGGTCGACCACGACGGTCACCGTGACCGAAGCCGGGTGGCAGTGCGACGGCCGGCACTTCCCCTGGATGAACGAATGCAAGGACCGCACCATCTACTACTGGGACGGCGTGGCCTTCCAGCCTGCATCCCGCTTCAGGACATCCCTGGTCAAGCTCGTGCCCACGGAATGGGGCCCGCCCACTTTCGAGATCGACGGCATCAAGATGCTGCCCACGGCGAGCGTGTCGCCTTGGGAGGACGCGGCGCGGAAGGTCGGCCTGATCCGGCCGCGGGGCAAGGTGGTCCTGGATACCTGCGGGGGGCTGGGCTACTTCGCCGCCTGGTGTCTCGAGGGGGCAGCAAAGCAGGTGCAATCGTTCGAGAAGAACCCTGACGTGCTGTGGCTGCGCCGCCTGAATCCCTGGTCCCCCGAGTCCAGTGCAGTTTCAACCGCCGCACTGTCAGTGACGCTGGCCGACATCAGCCAGGCGATCTTCCAGCTGCCGGGCGAATCCGTGGATGCGATCCTTCACGACCCGCCGCGGTTCGGCATTGCGGGCGAGCTCTACTCCGCCGCGTTCTACGAGGAGCTGTTCCGCGTCGTCCGGCCGCGGGGCTTGCTCTTCCACTACACCGGCACGCCGAACCGGCTCACGACCGGTCGCGACGTGCCCCGCGAGGTGGCCAAGCGCCTCGGCAAGTCCGGGTTTGACACTGAGCGGGTTGGAGACGGGGTGCTAGCCGTCAAGTCTCCGACGGCGTCCCGGTCCAGGCCGCTGCTTTAAACCGAGTCTATCGATAACCCGGCGACTGGTAGTGCTGGAACGACCGATCGCGGTAGTGGACGCCATTGTCACGCAGGAGCTCGCTCATCGAATCGCTTGGCGCTGCTTCCAGTTGTTGGCGGGTCGCGTCGATGACGTAGGCGCCCGCTTCCTCGTCATAGTCCAGCGTCGACCAGGGGATGGGATGGAACTTCTCGGCGATGCCAAGGAAGCCCCCGAAGCTGACGACGACGAACAGGATATTGTTGGACAGCTTGTCCAGAACGACATCCTTCACGTCTCCAAGCTTCTCACCCTTGCGGTTGCGCACGTCCGTGCCGATGACCTTGGCGGCCCGAATGGCGCTGGTATGGCCGCTAAGGGTCCGTCCCGTTGTTGGGGTTGGACCCGGTGTTGCGGTGGTAGTGGGTTCCGGTTTCATATTGACTGCTCCTCATTTGATGGCTGTCGTCAGTTTATCAATCATATGGAGGAGAGGTTCCGCTAGGCATAGGACGAGGCCTCTGGATCCCACTCCAGCCTGGCCGGGTCGTGTCGGATCCGGCCTACGCCTGATGCGCTGCAAAGTGAGTGTCAGACGGAACAGCCGACGGCGGCGGCGGTGTAGCTGCAACGGTTGCTTCAGCGTATAAAACCAGTGGCGTGGTTCTGATAACCGGGGGATTTCCATGAGCAAGATTCTTTCCGCCGTGCCGAATCGCGTGCGGGCCCTCTCGGCCGGCCTGGTCGCACTGGTGCTGCCAGCACTGGCGCCCGCCCAGGACGCCACCGGCATTCCGGAGATCATCGTCACCACCGAGCGACGGGAAGCCAGCCTGCAGACGGTTCCCGTGGCCGTCAGCGCCCTGGACGCCACGATGCTCCAGGACCGGCAGATCACGGAGTATCAGGATCTACAGTCCTTCGTGCCCAGCCTGAAGATGACCAACAACATCACGTCACCAACCAATCTGTCGCCGTCCCTGCGCGGATCGCTGCAGCAGGACGCATCGCTCATCGTTGCGGAGTCGCCCTTCGGCATCTACGTGGATGACGTATACGTCGCCCGGCTCAATGGCAATAACATCACCCTGAACGACATCGAGCGCGTGGAGGTGCTGCGCGGACCCCAGGGCACCCTGTACGGGCGGAATACCCTGGCGGGTGCCATCAAGTTTGTCTCCCGGACCCCCGGTGAGGACACCTGGCTGAACGCGACTGCCGGTTACGGCAACTATGACCAGTACCTGATCAACGCGTCGGGTGGCGGGCCCATTGGTGGTGGTTTTGCCGGCTCCATCGCCGGCCAGTACAACTCCAAGGACGGTGAGTTCAATAACTCGGTCACCGGCCAGGACACCGACCACCAGCGCAATGCCGCCTTCCGCGCCAAGCTGCGCTACATGGCCTTCGAGAACGCCGACATCGTGTTCTCGCTGGCCTACTCCGACAGCAAGAACGACTCGCTGCAGCTGATCCCGGCGACCACGCCGGAAGTGGCGAACAACGCGCAGTTCGAGTCAGACGACCTGGTGCCGACGCTGGGCGAGTACACCGTGGGCACCCCGACCTTTGCCGACCCGGCGCCCCCGCCGATCACGGCCGATCCCGAGGCCGACACCCAGCAGACTCTGGCCTCCCTGAATATGTCCTACGACTTCGGCACGTTCACGTTGCGCTCCATCACCGCTTATGTGGATACCCAGGACTTCTTC
>JBDSWH010000160.1:0-15296 GCA_039926785.1 Gammaproteobacteria bacterium | reverse complement strand
GGTCCACTACGAACGCCAGCTCCTGCACGGCCTCTGGCGGCTGGTCCGGATCCAAGCCTGTTAATGGTTCCCAGACGATCACGGCCCTGTCATCAACCACAGCGTTCAGCCTCAGCTGCACCGGCGTCGGCGGTTCGGTGGCGCGCAGCGCGACCGTCGTCGTCAGTGCCGCGACCGGGTCGGTCTTCCCGGTGCACGTGGAGAACGGCCGGCGCCAGCTCATCGACGCGTCCGGTAAGCCGTTCCTCCTTCACGGCGATACCCCCTGGCTGCTGATTACGGAGGTGACGCTGGAGAACGCCGGGATCTACCTGGAAGACCGGCGCCAGAAGGGCTTCAACGCGGTTATGGTCGAGCTCATCGAGCACTACTACTCCAGCAACCCGCCGAAGAATATCTACGGCGATGCACCCTTCCTCGTGTCCGGCGACTTCTCGACACCCAATGACGCCTATTTTGATCATGCCGAGGCGGTCGTTGCGCTGGCGCGGGACAAGGGCATGCTGGTGCTGCTCACCCCGGCCTATCTGGGCTTCGGCGGCGGCAACCTGGGCTGGTATGACGAAGTCGAGGCCAACAGCACCGCCAAGCTGCGCGGCTACGGCCAGTACATCGCCAACCGCTTCCGCCAGTACGACAACGTGCTCTGGGTGGAAGGCGGCGACTACAACGCGCCGACGCTGACCGGGGTTTCGGCGATCGTCGACGGCATTCGCGACATCGATGCCACGAAGCTGCACACCTATCACGGGTCCCGAGGCACCTCTGCGCTGGAGTGGGTGGGAACCAGCTCGGGCTGGCTCAACCTCAACAACATCTACACCAACAAGGACACGGTGATCGCGGAGGCCCAGATCGAATACAACCGCTCGACGCTACCGTTCTTCCTGGTCGAGGGCGCGTACGAGGACGAATCTGCCAATAGCCAGCAGACGCGGGCCCAGGCCTGGCAGACGATGCTTTCTGGTGGCACGGGCCACCTGGTCGGCCAGAAGTCAGTCTGGAAGTTCGATCCCATCTGGCCCACGCGGCTCAACACCGAAGGAGTCAGTACGCTGACGCACCTGCGGAGCCTGCTGGAGAGCCGTGCCTGGTGGACGCTGGAACCGGACTTCAGCAACAGCTTCCTGACGGCCGGTTTCGGTTCGGCCGGCACACGGGCGCCGGCGGCCCGGGCGGCGGATGGCCGGTTCGCCATCATCTACGTGCCGGACGTGCGGGACATCACGGTCAACATCGGGTTACTCACGGGCAACCAGGTGCAGGCGCGCTGGTACGACCCCACGAAAGGCACCTTCACGACCGTCAGCGGATCGCCGTTTATCCGGTCCGGCACGCGGGTGTTCCGCCCCACGGGCTCAAACTCCCTCGGCAAAGCGGACTGGGTGCTGGTGCTGGATTCACTGTAGGAAATTCCCAGCGATCTGGAAGCAGGACCGCATCGTCAGGAGCCCAAAAGGCGACCACACGGTGCATCCGTCCGGCCGACCGGGGAGCCTTCAAAGGCCGCTCACAGAGCGGCCTTTGTCGTTGTCGCGAGCGCCGGTCGGAGTCCGCTGTCAGACACGTACTACGGGCAATACCCGGGCGGTCCGAGCGCCATCAACCGCAGCAAGCCCCAGGATGGTTCCATGGTTACCCACACACAGATGTCTGACGACGCACCCGAGCATCCCGTGCAGCAGTCCTTCATCGCGGAACTGCGCCGTCGCCTGGCCCCCCTCCTGGTGGACGCTTCCCCCGCCGGTCCACCGGCCCATTCAGATGGCTTCGCGATCTACACCCTCGCAGACCCACGGCAGGTCGTGGCGCCCCGCTACGTCGGGCAGTCCCGGCGGCCGAGCAGACGGTTCATCCAACACGTCATGGCAGCCCACTCCGCGCGGCAGTCGTCACTGTCACCGGTCGAGGTGCCCTGGTGGTACGCGCCGCTGGAGCTTCAGCCCTTGCACCACTGGATCAGGGATCTCTCCCGCGACGGCGGCAGGCTGCCCTGCATGATGGTCCACGACTGGGTCGCAACCGAAGCCGACGCACGCCAGGCCGAGAGGCGACTGATCGCGGACTGCCTCCAGTCCGGCCATTCCCTGTTCAATGTGGAAGCCCGCCGCCTCCGCGTCAAGGGTGTCGGCGACAGCGGCGACCTGTTCGCCGCGGATCACCACGTGGCCGTCCGCCGATGACGGCGCCACGAAACGAATGATTTCGTGGCAACGAAGAAACCATCATTGAAGGAACTTCTGGAAGGGTTCGCGGGGCATATTGGCAGCAGCGGGGTTATAAATTCCGTCTCGGTGAATGCCTACGTCCTGGACGTCGCGATACTGGCCAGGTGGGCGGCAGCAACCTCCCGGGATGTCGTGAACCTCGACTCGGCCGCCATCCGCGCCTTCATGGCGGAGCGTCTGGCCCGTGGTTACAGCCCCGCAACAGTGGCCCGCCAGCTCACCAGCTATCGCAAGTTCTACGGGTTTCTCGCGTCGTCCCGTCGCCAGCCGGATCCCACGACGGGACTCCGCAACCCGGCCAAGGACAACACGCGTACCGCCGTGCTTCCGTCTGACGTGCTGGCCGCAATGGCCCGCGCCCCGGACGCCGCCAGTGGTGATCCCCTGGCCGACCATCGAGCCCACCGGGACCATACGCTGGCCTGCCTGCTGATCACGACGGGCCTTCCGGTGTCCACCATCCGCACCCTCCGCTGGCCGGACATCGACTGGGCGTCGCGCAGGATCCGCTCCGGCAACGGAACGGGGCATGACGAGAGCTATCCGCTCGGCGACGAAGCCCGTTTGGCCCTCCAGGCATTGCACGAGCAAGCGGACCTTGCCGAGCAACGATCGGTCTACTGCTTTCCCACGTCGCGGGGCACCCCGATGAGCCGACAAGGGCTCTGCCAGCGAATCCGGAAGTTCGGGACCGACATCGGCTTCGACCGGGTCGTGACGCCGACCGCCTTGCGGCGGTCAGCCCCACGTCACTTCAAGCGCCGTCCCAACCTGCGCGCCCCCTAGTGATTCTCGCAATCACATCCCCGGAATCGGCAGGCACTCCATCACCTCCACGGCGTCGCCGGGAAACAGCATGAAGTGCGGGTGATTGCGGAAGAGTTGCGCGGCCGCCTGGTGGGATTCTGCCTCCACGATCGTGTAGGCCGCCATTGGATTACGAATGTCGGTGATCCCCTGGGGATCGATGCGCTTGGTCTTGCCCAAAGGCCCTCCTCCGTCGACGGTGGAGCCGACATTGTCCATGGCCCATTTCGACCACCCCGCCATGCCGGCTTTCTCTCGCTCGGCCTGCTGCGCGGCCGGCAGCGCCTCCCAGCGGGCGAGCCGTTCCGTGGTGCCGAGGTAAATTGCCAAAAATTTCTTCACGTGCATTTCTCCTGAATGACTACGTCGGGTTAGGGGGGTCTCAGTCGGCGGCGGGAACACCCAACTTCTTCATGGCGGGTGTCAGCGATGTCGCGCTGCTGCTGTAGCCCTTCCACGGCGCATTGCCCTCGTCCAGCCGCTGGTGAATGTCTCGCAAACCCCACTGCGCCGCGCTTCGGACGCGGGGCAGTTCGTCCCACGCAATGGGCACCGAGATCCCCAGGCCCGGACGGGCGCGGAGCGACCAGGCGCAGGCTGTCGTGGCCCCGAAGCCGTTGCGCAGGTAGTCAATGAAGATCCTGCCGACTCGGTTGCGTGGACCGCTCTTTGCGACGAAAAAACGGGGCAGGGTTTCCGCCATGTGTTCCACCACGGCTTGTGAAAACCCCTTCACGGTGTCCCAGTCGTACTGACGGCGGATTGGCGTGACCAGGTGCAGTCCCTTGCCGCCGCTGGTTTTGAGAAACGCACGCAGGCCTAGCTCGTCGAGAAGGGTCCGGACCAAGCCGGCAGCCTGCTGCACGGCCTTCCAGTCGACACCCTGCCCCGGATCCAGGTCGAACGTCATCCGGTCGGGCCGGTCGATGTGTGTCTTCATCGCATTCCAGGTGTGAAACTCGATGACATTCATCTGCGCCGCGGAGAGCAGGCCCATCGGGCTCGCGATCTCGAGGAAGGGCGCGTGGTCACGGTCGACGGTCCGGGGCAGCTCCGCCACGCCGTCCATCCGGTACCGCTCCAGGTGCTTCTGGAAGAACATCTCGCCCTGAACGCCGTCCGGCGCGCGGACCAGGGAAACGGGCCGACCCCGTAGGTGCTCCATCATCAGCGGCCCGACCAGCCCGTAGTACCGCACGACCTCAATCTTGGTCGCCTTCAGGCTCGCATCGATGATGCGGTCCGGGTGAGACACACGCAGACCGGCCGGCAGCGTGGAATGGGCGGCGCCGGCCGGCGGCTTTCTCGCCGGCTTGTCCGTTCGGAGGGCATGAAAGACCGGATGCCGGATATGCCGATTGGCGGTCCACTCGGCAAAGCTGACCTCTGCAATTAGCGTCGGTCGGACCCAGTGGGCGGTACGCGCAACGGCGGCCGGCGCCTGCACGGTGGCCTGCTTCGTCGCAAGCTTCTTCAAATTGCCGTGGATCTGGGCGAGGTTGCGGGCATTGAATCCCGTGCCCACCTTGCCCGCGTAGCCCAGCTTGCCAGCGGCGTCGCGCACGCCGAGCAGCAGCGCCCCGAGCCCCTCCCGGCTGCCCTGTGGGTCAGTCCACCCGACGATGACGAAATCCTGGCGCTGGCTGCATTTGAGCTTGATCCAGTCGGGTGTGCGGCGTCCGCTGTAGTGGCTGTCCCTGCGCTTGCCGATGACCCCTTCCAGGCCGAGCTTGCAGGCGGATGCGACAAGCTGGTCCGGCGGCGCCTCGAAGGCATCGCTGAAGCGGATTCCGTCGGGCGGATCCGCCAGAATATCCTTCAGGACTGCGCGGCGCTGCTCCAGGGGAACTCGGGTGAGGTCCCGCCCCGCGTAGTAGGGCACGTCGAAGGCGTAGTAGACGATGTCCCGCGTCTTCTCCGTGTCGAATGCATTCTGCAGCGCCTGGAAACTTGGGCTGCCGTCGCCGTCCCGGGGCATCACGATCTCGCCATCCAGCCAGCCGGGCTTGAGCCGCATGCCTTTGAGGGTCTTCGAGAGGTGCGGCAGCTTGGCTGTCCAGTCGTGTCCATTGCGGGTAAAGAGCCGCACGCCGCCGGCGCCAATCCGCGCCAGCATCCGGTACCCGTCGAACTTGATCTCGAACACCCATTTGTCGGGATCGGCCGGTGGCCGGTCGACCAACGTCGCCAGGACGGGGGCCAGGGTCGCCGGTGGTGACTTCCTGACGGCGCTGGAGGGCATTCCGTCCCTGTTTCCGGCCGACCGCGTCGTTAACCTTCCCTTGCTCGCGGAACGGGGGGTCTGTAGCGTTGCCACGCTGTCCGGCATCTCGTCGATCACACTGAACTCGCTGGCGGGTCGCGCCTCGGCGTCCCGCTCCTTGATGAGCAGCCACGGGTCCTGTTTTTCCTGCCGGCCCCGCATCCGCACCAAGGTCCAGCCGCCCTTGAGCTTGTGGCCGTGCAGCTGGAACTTGAGCTTGCCCGCGCGATACCCTTTGGCGGCGTCCTGCGTCGGCTCCCAGGAACCCTTGTCCCAGATGATGACCTTGCCCGCCCCGTACTGCTTTTCCGGGATCTGGCCTTCGAAGCTGTTGTACGCGAGAGGATGATCCTCCACATGCACGGCCATGCGCTTGTCGGCGGGATCGAAGCTCGGACCCTTCGGCACCGCCCAGCTCTTCATCGTGCCCTTCAACTCGAGGCGTAAGTCGTAGTGCAGTGTAGACGCCCAATGCTTCTGCACGACGAACTGCAGCGTCCCGCGCGTCGACAACCCGCCGTCGGCCGGTTCGCTAGTCACGTTGAAATCGCGCTTTGCGCGGTAGCGCTTCAGCGCCGCCAACGCCTTCTGCTTCCCCGGCTTCCTCGTCTTCTTGCGCGTGGCCATGGCCGGACGGTACCGGGGAATACCGTCACAATTCAGTCAGACGGCGCCGACAAAAATGCGTAGAACGGGTACTGCAGGCTGGTCCATTCCCCGCGCTCTCGCGGCGACCTTCCCCGGAGACGGCACCCACCTGGCCCGCTATGCGCGGCTTCTGTCCTGCGTGGAGATCAATTCCTCGTTCTACCGGCCCCACCGGCCGACCGTGTACGCCCGCTGGGCGGCCCAGACGCCCGACGATTTCCGCTTCTCGGTCAAGATGCCCCGGGCGATCACACATGAGGCCCGGTTGATGGGGGCCGGGGCCGAACTGGAATCATTCCTGCTGGAAATTGCGGGGCTCGGCACAAAGCTCGGCATCGTGCTCGTGCAATTACCCCCCTCGCTGGACTTCGACGTCAACGTCACACGGGCGTTCCTCGACGAACTGCGAAGCCGGCACGAAGGGCCCGTCGCCTGCGAGCCGCGACATGGCACCTGGTTCTCGGCGGCCGCAGACACTGTGCTTGCGACCTACCGTGTCGGACGGGTCGCCGCCGATCCGGCGGTATGTCCCGACGCGGCGCGGCCGGGTGGGTGGCCGGATACCACCTACTACCGGCTGCACGGGTCGCCGCGGAGGTACTGGTCGAGCTATTCGCCCGATCGGCTTCGGGCGTGGAGCGCCGAGATGGCAGCGCTACCAGCGTCGGCAAACGTGTGGTGCATCTTAGACAACACGGCCGCCGGCGCGGCGCTGGAGAATGCCCTGGAGATGATTGAATACCCCTGAATCCTCGGCGGACAAACGCCGGGTCGCCGGGGCGGCGCCCCTACTGTGCTGGCGCCGCCCCACTCGCTCTACGCACGTCGCCGGCGGTCATCGGCCACATTCTCGTCGCCCGTATCCTGTTCCTCCTCCTTCTCTTCGTCCTCGTCGTCCTCTTCATCCTCATCCTCATCATCGTCTTCGTCTTCGCCTTGGTCTTGATCTTGGTCGGCACCCGCTTCCACTTCCTCCTCCAGGGCGCCGCGGCGAGCCTCCATGGCGCTGCCCAGCGCCTCAAGGTCAATATCCGCTTCCCGCGCCTGCTCGAACATCACGCCCTCTTCCTCTGCCACGTGATGGTCGATGTACTCGCCGAGTACCGTAACCTTCGCGTCGAAGAGATCGTCCGAAGCCGACATCTGCCGGATCTGCACGATGAGAACTTTCGCGGTTTCGTGCTCCACCTCGGCCTCGTCTAGAATCGCCTGATCCTCGAGTGCTTCGCGAAGCGCCGGATAGAAGATTTCTTCCTCCAGGCCGGCATGCACCGTCAAGGCGTTGCAGATTTGCCCAGCAAGTTCCTCTTTCTGGCTGTCCTCCGCGTCCTGTCCATCCGCCAGCCTGGCGTAGCTGGCGAACAGTTTCTTCACCGCTTGATGATCCCGCTTGAGAATTTCCAGCGCATTCTGCGAAGAAGATTGATCCTTGCGAGTGGCGGTCTTGACGCTGCTGCTGCGTGTCACGATTGTTCTCCCCTTGCTATACGTTCTGTTGTGTAGTCCCCGTGAAACGTAGGCCGTCTGTGAACGGACAGGTATCGGACCCGCGCCTACGGACCTGTCAGGAAACTTCGCCACCGTCGCGCCCGACAGTGATTACACGCCAGCTGTTTGTGGGGCATCGTCTGACGTTAACGCCGGAGCACAGCCGACAGTTTCGACTAGGATCCAGGCGTATCCTCGTGGCTCCAATTCACTCAGGAGTCGAACCATGCGTACATCGTTGATAGCCTGCGCGCTCGCGCTTGGCCTGGTCGCCGGTACGGCTTATGGGCAGCAGGGATCCCAGGTTCCCGGCTCGACCACGCCCACCATCCCAGGGACGAGTAACCCTGCCAACCCGAACAATCAGGACGGTACGAACCCCGCGCCCAGGACCGTTCCGCCTACCGCGAATCCCGGCGTCGACCGGTCCCGGCCGGACGTGCGACCGGGTCCGTCTCCCGTCACCCCGACGTTTAGCTCAATGGACAAGGATGGGGACGGCAACATCAGCAACTCTGAATTCGGTGCGAACAATGCGCTGGGGAAATTCAAGTCGCTGGACACCAACGCGGACGGCAAGATCAGTGACGCGGAGTACCGCGCTTTCGACAACAAGCGGTTGAGCATGGGCCAGCCCGACCCTATGAAGCCGAAATCGGGCAATTACTGACCGCCGCAGGCCGTAGGCGGGACCATAAGGGCCGACTTCTGTCGGCCCTTTTTTTTCGGCACACTCGCCGAGGTATGCGACCGGCCACTGTCCTGGATACGAATGTGCTGCTGGCCCTGTGGCTGTTCAGGGAGCCAGCGGTCGAAGCGCTGCGGGTCGCAGTCAGCACTGGCGCGCTCCAGGCCATCCGCTGCCCCGCCACCGATGCGGAATTTGCGGAGGTGCTGGGTCGGCCAGAGCTGTTCTCGATTGCGCCCGAACGGCAGGTCGCGCTGCTCGACGCGTGGCAGGCATTGGCATCCCCGGTGGAGGCGATCCAGTCCGCGCCCTGGGCATGTCGCGACCCGCTGGACCAGAAGTTTCTGGACCTGGCCATCTCGGCGGGTGCGAGCTGGCTGATCACCCGGGACCGGGACCTGCTGAAGCTGGCACGCAAGGCCCGCCGCCAGGGCTTGGCCATAGTCACGCCGGTGCGCTGGTCACAGTTGGCTACCGAGAACTATTTAGCATCACCCCCAGGGGGCTTGTAGAAAACGAAGTCGCCAATCTCGGCTGTTTTCCGGTATGCCGTGGACCAACCCGGCGTCACCTTCCGGTGATGGAAATACAACGCGCCGCCGGTGCGGTCCCGTAATTCAAGGTTCAGCGCCCGTCGCGCGATCTCCTTGGCGGTCGCGTAGGACTCGTCGTCCCTTGCCCGATCCGAACGGCCGTCGCACCACCACGAAAACTGGCAGGCGCCGTGCTCGCGACCCTGCCTGACGACGGCGCACACGGTGTCCGGAAAACGCTCATGGCCGAGGCGGTTCATCACCACGCTGGCAACGGCTTCCATGCTGACACCCTCCTCGCCCCGGGCCTCCCAGTAGATGGTGCGGGCCAGGCAGGTGATCGGGTCGTCCAGCAGCTGCTCACCGGCCGGATCCACGGCCTGCACCTCGCGCTTGCCGATGACCTGGGAACGGGACGGCTCCGCCTGGTCCCCGCCGGCTGCCGCGTTCTGCTCCAGCACTTCCGCTTTCTTCTCCGCGGCTTCGGCGGCGCGGGCGGGCAGCGGCTCGTCCTTCGGCTGACAGCCCCCGAGAATGACCATCCCCAGGCACGATGCAAGCCAGCTTATGCGCTTCACCCAGGACTCCCTAGAACTCGATCATGACCTTGATCGACTTCCGCTCGTTCATCGCGCGATAGCCGTCAGGCACGCCGTCGATGGTGGTGACCTGGTCAAGGACCAGCCCCGGCTCGATGCGGCCCTCGAGCACATCGGGCAGCAATTCGTCGATATAGGCACGCACCGGCGCCGGGCCGCCAGAGATCGTGATATTCCGGTAGAACGTCTGTTGCGCCGCCGGGATGGCGCTCTCCTGCGGGACGCCCACCCGTCCAACGGCGCCACCCGCGCGGGCAATGCTGACAGCGGTCAGCATAGATTGGCCATGCCCGACGCACTCAAGGACCGAATGAGCCCCGAGACCGCCCGTCAGCTCACGGACGCGCGCGACGGCCGCCTCACCGCGCTCGCTGACGACGTCGGTCGCACCAAACTTGCGCGCCAGGGCGATGCGATCGGCATGCCGACCCAGCATCATGATGCGCTCGGCGCCCAGGCGGCGGGCGGCAATGACGCCGCACAATCCCACGGCGCCGTCACCCACCACCGCGACGACTTTACCGGGGCCGACCCGGGCGGCGCGCGCGGCGTGATGGCCGGTGCCCATGACATCCGTCAGCGTCAGCAATGAAGGCATCAGCGCGTGATCGTGCTTCACTGGCAGCACGACTAGGGTGCCATCCGCCAGTGGCACCCGCACGGCTTCACCCTGGCCACCGTCGAGCTTCTTCCCGCCCCAGAATCCGCCGTGCAGGCAGGAGGTCTGCAGCCCCTGCAGGCAGAATTCGCAGCTTCCGTCGGACCAGGCGAAGGGAGCGACGACGAGATCCCCCTTCTTAACCGTGCGCACCCCGGAACCGGCATCCTCGACGACGCCAATGAATTCGTGCCCCATCCGGATGCCCGTCTCGCTCTGCTTCATCGAGTTGTAAGGCCAGAGGTCGCTGCCGCAGATGCACGCTCGAGTGACCCTGACGAGCGCATCCGTCGGTTCGATCAGGTGAGCGTCCGGAACGCTTTCAATCCGGACGTCGTGGGTGCCGTACATGACGGTTGCGCGCATGTTGAATCCTGGCGGCTTAGCCGCGCACCGCCGCCTCGATCTTGCCCACGTCGATCTTGCCCATCTCCATCATCGCCGCGAATGCACGCTTCGCCACATCGCCACCCTTGGCCATGGCGTCGGTCAGGACACGCGGGGTGATCTGCCACGACAGACCCCATTTGTCCTTGCACCAGCCGCACTCGCTTTCCGACCCGCCGTTGCCGACGATCGCGTTCCAGTAACGGTCGGTCTCCGCCTGGTCGTCGGTGGCGATCTGGAAGGAGAACGACTCGTTGTGCTTGAACACGTCCCCGCCGTTGAGGCCGAGGCACGGCACGCCGCACACCGTAAATTCGACCGTCAGGACGTTGCCCGACTTGCCACCCGGAAAGTCAGACGGAGCCCGGTGCACCCCACCGACCGTGCTGTTGGGAAAGGTCCGGGCGTAGAAGCTCGCGGCTTCTTCCGCGTCATGGTTGTACCAAAGGCAGATCGTGTTCTTGTTCATGGTTGCTCTCTGTGCTAATAGGGCCAAAGTGTCGCACAACATTCACCCAGATCAACGTCGCTCCAGATCAATGGGTACGAACCCCAATCGGCAGTGGCGGGTGGCGCGTTATCCGCGCCCCGACGAGCCCATCAGCACCGATCTGTTCAACTGGACAACCGAGCCCGTGCCCGGACCCGCCGATGGCGAGTTCCTGGTGCGCACCATCTGCCTCGCTCCGGGGCCCGCCCAGCGTGGCTATCTTGAAAAGAGCCACCACTCCTTCCTTGAGAACCTGCCCCTGGGTGCAGTGATGCGCGGCCGCGGTGTGGGCCAGATCGTCGCGTCGCGCCACCCGGAGTACCCGGTCGGCGAGTTCTTCGTGGGTTCCCTCGGCTGGCAGGACTACTCCATCCAGCGTCCCCGCGGCGCGGAATTCATCTTCAGTACGAGGAAGGTCACGAGCCCGGTCAAGCCCCTGTCGGGCGAACTCGGGGTACTGGGCCAGGCGGGTGCGACGGCCTATTTCGGCCTGCTGGAAGTCGGCGGCATGAAGTCCGGCGACAAGGTACTGGTGTCCGCCGCTGCCGGTGGCGTCGGCTCGGTGGCAGGCCAGATTGCGCACATCAAGGGGGCCAGGCTTGTCGTTGGTACGGCTGGTTCGGATGCGAAATGCCGGTGGCTGCGCGAAGAGCTCGGGTACCACGCCACCATCAACTACCGAACCGAGAACGTGGCCAAGCGCCTTGCGGAACTATTTCCGGATGGAATCGACGTCTTCTTTGACAATGTGGGTGGCGACATCCTCAACGAGGGCCTCGCCCGCCTGGCGATGCACGCCCGCATCGTGATCTGCGGCTTTATTTCCAGTGACTACTCGCCAGGCCCGCACCAGGGACCGATCAATTACCAGCACATGGTGTACAAGCGGGCACGGATGCAGGGCTTCGTCGTGTTCGACTACTGGGACCGCTACCAGGAAGCGGCACGCGACCTGCTGGCGTGGTTCCGGCAAGGACTACTGAAGAACTGCGAGGACGTGGACAGCGGCCTGGAAAAGATGCCGCTGGCACTCGCCAGCCTGTTTGCGGGCAGCAACACCGGCGTGAAGATTTGCCGGGTTGCTCCGGATCCGGAGGGCTCGGTTGAGCCATGACCGTCACGAAACCGGCTTTCAACTGTCAGCTGTTTGCAAACGGTGGCGTTCGTAGGCTGGCCCGGATCGGCGACCCTGGTTAGGCCAACAGGTCCGCCAACGTCCTCAGCAATTCGTCAGGCTCAATCGGTTTGACCAAATGGGCATCGAACCCGGCAAGCCGGGACCGTTCCCTGTCTGCCTCCTGGCCCCACCCCGTCTGCGCAAGTATCAGGACGTTAGTCGCCCAAGGTTGCAGCCGCAGTCTGCGGCAGACCTCATGGCCACCCATGCCGGGCAGGCCGATATCGAGTAGCACGACTTCCGGGTGGACAGTATCCGCGACACGCAACGCGCCAGGACCGTCGTGTGCTACGACGACCTGCGCACCCTCCGTCTCCAGGAGCATGGCAAGCATGCTGGCCGCATCGACATTGTCGTCGACGATCAGGATCGCGCGACCGCGTAGTAGCGCCGAGGCGTCTTCGTGCTTCCTGTCGGGCACCGTCCCGGCTGCGGGCATTTCTCCGACCGGCAGACTGATGACGAATTCCGAACCCTGGCCCGCCCCGGCGCTTTGAGCCGAAAGGGTGCCGCCGTGCAACTCAATCAACGCCCGCGCCAGAGCCAGTCCGATGCCAAGCCCCCCTTGAGACCGAACCTGGCTGCCGTTCGCCTGCGTAAACATCTCAAAAACACGTTCGAGATTTTCCGCGGCAATGCCGATGCCCTGATCCCGCACAACGATTTCGACCCTCTCACTTTTCGGCGGGCTGATGATCAGCTCGATTCGGCGGCGTGCTTCGCTGTACTTCGCGGCATTGATGAGCAAGTTGCCGAGGACTTGTGCCAGGCGTACCGGGTCTGCCTGAAGGTACACACGTTCGGGAGGCGAGGTGATGGAGAGCTGGTGTTCCCCACGCTCGATACTGGATATTGCAACTTCCCGCGCCAGCTGAATAGCCGTATCGAGGTCGATGCGTTCCTTGCGAAGCGTCAGTCGTCCGCGGGAGATGCGGGCCACGTCCATAAGGTCGTCGATGAGGCGTACCATTTGCTCCGTCTGACGCTCTATGACTGCCTGAGCCTGACGGGCAATGTCCGGCGCAAGCTGCCGGGATTTCAGCAATTCAACGGCATTGCGGATCGGAGCCAGCGGATTGCGCAGTTCGTGGCTCAGGGTGGCGAGGAACTCGTTCTTGCGAGCCTCCGCATCCTTATATTCGCTGACATCCTGAATGGCGCCGGTCAGGCGAACCGGCTGATCGTTCAGGAACGACACCCGGCCGTGCGCCTGCACCCAGCGCGTGACGCCGTGGATACGGTTTGTCACGCGGTATTCCGCGAAATAACGTCCCTCGCCTCCCGGATCCAATGCGCTGACGACAGCCGCCTGCCTGGCGGAGCGGTCCTCCGGGTGAATTGCTGACTCGAGCAGCTCCAGAGTTATGACCTCGGTGGCGTCCACCCCCCACAGCTCCCGGACGCGCTCGTCCCACTCGAAGCGCTGATTGGCAAAATTGAAATCATAGATCCCCAGCTGCGCGGCATCTCGCGCAATGCGCAGGCGTTGTTCGCTCTCGGCGATTGTCAGTTCGGCGCGCTGGCGCTGCGTGACATCGCTACCGAGGACAAAGATTCCGGTGACGGCGCCATTGGGGTCTCGTATGGGTTGGAGCACGAAGTCCACATACAGTACGCCGGTGGTGCCCTCGTGCCTCGCGGGCACTGCAACTGGCGCTCCTTGCGCGACGTGTGCGTCACCGCTGGCATAGACCTGGTCGAGGAGAGTGATGAAGCCCTGGTCGATCGCCCACGGCAGTGCCTTGGCCACCGGTAGGCCCAGCATGTCGGCATGCCCGAACAGGTCGAAATAGCGGGGGTTGGCAAACTCCAACACGTGATCGGGGCCGTCGAGCAGACCCATGAAGCCCGGCGCCTGATCAAACAGCGAACGCCAGCGCGCTTCGGCGGCACGCGTCCGGTCTGCGGCGAGCACCTGCTCCGTGGTCTCGGTACACAAGACGAGCACACCGCCGACACCCCGTGTGGCGTCTTCGTCGTCGATGGGGCTGTAGCCGTAGGTCCAGTAGACATCGTCACGCCGGCCATGGCGTTGGATCGGCACGAGCTGGTTCTCGTGCCAGGTCGCACCCTGCCCGGTCATCACATAGTCGATCTGCGGTCCGATAATGGACCAGATTTCGGGCCAGGCTTCCCGTCCCGTGGCTCCCAGGATCGACGGGTGCTTCTCGGCTCCGAGGGACGCACTGTAAGCGTCGTTGTAGAAGCAGCGGTGGTCCGCGCCCCAGAATATGAAGACGGGGTGATTCGTGGTCAGGAGAATGCGGATCGCGGTGCGGAGCGGCACCGGCCATCGATCCGGCGGCCCGAGGGGCGTGGCGCCCCAGTCAAAGCCGCGGATTTGAGCGCCCATGACCCCTCCTCCGGACAGGAAGCCTAGTGACGCTGCACTGGAGTCATCGGCCATCAGCTGACGCTTCATCGGGGGGCGAGTTTTCCGCGGGATTATTTCGCGACCTGATCCCAGAATGGTATCCAGCATACCGCTTAGGACTACCCGGGTCTCCAACGATCAACAAGGGTGATCTCAGCGCGTCATGACTGCTGTGTCACCGGTTGGGTGCAGGGGACCCTGCTGGAGATGAGTGTCGAGGAGAACACGGGTTCGGCGGGCGCGCGCTCCGACGACTATTCGCAAGGGCACTTACGCCCAGAAGAAGCCGGGCAATCCAGTTGTCGGATTGCCCGGCTGTCGTCGCCCCTAAGCATAGGGCGTCTGTATAACGCTTAACTGAACTACCAGTGAATCTGCTCACCTCGATAGTCGTCTCTCCACTGCCGCTGGAACTCCTGCGCGTCGGCGTCTGACTTCGGCGTTACGCCCATCAGAATGCCGCCTTCCTTGAGCCCGCGCTCGTACTCGAGCACCCGCTCTTCGGGGATATTCCAGCCGACCAACGCACCGACGAGGCCACCCGCGGCTCCGCCGGCCCCGGCGCCGGCAATCGCTGCCGCGATGGGTCCCGCAATCACCAGGCCGAGCCCAGGAATCGCGAGAGTCGTGCCAATGGCTGCAACGGCCGCCGCAATGGCGCCAACCGTACCGCCAATCGCGCCGCCGACGCCGGCACCTTCCGCAGCCTTGGTGCCGAGTTCCGTCTGTTTTCCTGCAGTCGTGCCGAAGTGACGCTTACGGGTGTCATCGGACATGATGACGTTGACATCCTTGGACGCGTATCCGCGGCCCGTGAGGCCCTGGTACGCCCGCTCTGCGCTATCGCGATCCTTGAATAGACCGGTCAGAACCCGATCCCTGCTCTTGTTGACTCCCGAGGTATCCATTGAAGGTGTGGTTCCCATTTGCGTGTTCCTGCTTTTAGGTGAATACAT
>JBDSWH010000159.1:0-2548 GCA_039926785.1 Gammaproteobacteria bacterium | reverse complement strand
ACCACGGTATCCAGACCGCGGCTGGCGCCTGGGCCGAGCACTGCGCCGCGGTTTCCCGACGCCTCGCCGTTGACTGCGTGGTTCTGACTGTCAACGTCCGGAACCATCACGGGAAGGGGCTTGAAGCCGGGGCCCGGGAAGCGCGTTATGCCGCTCTCCGCGGGAACCTCGGAGCCGGCGAATGGCTGCTGACGGCGCACCATGCCGACGACCAGCTGGAAACGGTCCTGCTGCACCTGATCCGTGGTTCCGGCATGAGCGGCCTGGCCGGCATTCCCCGCGACGCGGTGTTTGGGCACGGTCGCCTCTGCCGGCCGATCCTCGATGTACCCGCCGCTGCCCTGGCGGCCTATGACAGCGAGTTCCTGGCGACCGAGGGCCTGCACTGGCTCACGGATCCCATGAACGCGGACCGTGCCTACGACCGGAGCTATGTCCGACACGAGGTTACGCCGAACCTTCGACGCCGGTTTCCGGCGGCGGCCGAGGCCATCGGCCGCACGGCGATCCTGGCCGCCGAGTCGGCCGGTCTGCTGGATGATCTCGCGCGGGGCGACGCCGCGGCGGTGGCGACGGCCCATCGCCTGTCGCTGGAACCACTGCGCCGGCTTGGGTCGGCGCGCCAGCGCAATCTCCTCCGGTGGCTGGCCAGGGACAGGGGCTGGGTGACCCCACCGGAACGCCGGCTGCGGGAGGGCCTGGCCCAGTTGCTCGAGGCAGGACCGGGCCGCCAGCCCGTGCTGGCCTGGGCCGGGCACGAGGTCCGCCGCTTTCGCGAGCATCTCCACCTGCTTGACGTCGCGGCGCCCGGCACGAGGCCGACGGCTCTTCCGCTGGCCTGGGCGGCCACTCATCCGCTCGAACTCGGTGGCGTCCGCGGCGTCCTAGATCTGCGCTCCGGCGCGGCGGCCACCGGATTGGCTCGCGAGGTCGTCGCCGACGGACTGGAGGTGGTTTTTCGAAGCGGGGGTGAGCGAGTTCGGCCGGGGTCGGACCGCCATCACCGGACGCTGAAGTACCTGTTCCAGACCCGGGGCGTAGTGCCGTGGATGCGCGGCCATGTGCCGTTGATTTTTGCCCGTGGTCAGCTGGCCGCCGTCGCCGACCTGTGGGTGGCCGACTGGGCGGCCGCAGGGCCTGCTGATCATGCCTTGCAGCTGGTCTGGTCAGGGCACGCCCCGATCCAGTAGCCGGGCCACGCCCCGCACCGCACGCCGGGTCCGGCAAGGGTTCGCCCGATCGTCCGGCGGATTGTCCGCCGAGGGGCGATCTGGTAACTTTTCCTCCCCATCTGCCTCCTCGATGGAGAGTCCAGCCCGAATACCGCTCCGCCTTACCCGAGCCTGATCGCCGGTAAGGTGTCCCGGTGTGTTTGGGGCTGTTTAACGGCCGACAGAGTCGGCGGAGATGGGTGCCATGCCGCGTTATATTTTCGTGACTGGTGGCGTCGTGTCCTCGCTGGGCAAAGGCATCACTGCTGCCTCACTGGGCGCGATCCTCGAAGCCCGCGGCCTCAAGGTGTCCATGATCAAGCTGGACCCTTACCTCAACGTGGATCCGGGGACGATGAGCCCGTTCCAGCACGGGGAGGTCTACGTTACGACTGACGGCACCGAGACCGATCTCGATCTTGGCCACTACGAGCGCTTCGTGCGCACGACCACCGGTCGTAACAGTAACTTCACCACGGGCCGGATCTACGGCAGCGTCATTGCGAAGGAGCGCCGGGGAGATTACCTGGGCGCCACCGTGCAGGTCATTCCCCACGTGACGGACGAGATCAAGCGCTGCATCCGCCTGGGCGCCGGCGATGCTGACATCTGCATCGTCGAGATCGGTGGAACTGTGGGTGACATAGAGTCCCTGCCGTTTCTCGAGGCCATTCGCCAGCTGGGCGCCGACCTCGGGCCCCAGAACTGCGTCTATGTGCACCTGACTCTGGTGCCCTATATTGCGTCGTCGTCCGAGATCAAGACCAAACCCACGCAGCATTCGGTCAAGGAACTGCGCTCCATTGGCATACAGCCTGACATCCTGGTCTGCCGGTCGGAGCAGCCGCTGCCGGAGGAGCAGCGGCGCAAGATCGCACTGTTCACCAACGTCCAGGAACGCGCAGTCATCTCGGCTGTCGATGTGGACGACCTGTACAAGCTCCCCATGGCATTTCGAAGCCAGGGCTTCGACGGCATCGTTGTCGAGCGGCTCGGCCTGTCGGTACCCCAGGCCGACCTTGCCGAGTGGGAGGCGGTGGTCGCCGCCCGCAAGAATCCCGAGGGCGAGGTCACGATTGCCATGGTCGGGAAGTACGTGGACCTTCGCGACTCCTACATTTCGCTCAACGAGGCCCTGCTGCACGCGGGAATCAAGACGCGCACCCGCGTGCGGATCCGCTACATCGAGTCCCAGGACCTGGAGAAGGATGGAACCGGCGCCCTCGTGGGCGTGGATGCAATCCTGGTTCCCGGGGGCTTCGGCGAGCGCGGCATCGAGGGCAAGATCGCTGCCGTGCGCTATGCGCGCGAAAACTGCGTGCCGTATCTCGGCATCT
>JBDSWH010000158.1:0-3597 GCA_039926785.1 Gammaproteobacteria bacterium | reverse complement strand
ATGTGGTGGAACCCGCCTCGCTGGACACGTCCACGCCATCCTGCAGGACAGCCACGTTCTGCCGCCCGCGGGTCGGTGATAGTCCGCGCATCGTGATCCGCTGATCCTGGGGCGCGAAGCCCTGGTCCAGAATGACGCTGGACGACTGTTCGACCAGGTCCTTGAGGCTGACGATACCCTTCTGCTCAAGCTGCTCGGCCGTAATGGCCTGCACGGCGATCGGCACCGACTGCAGGTTCTCTTCCCGCTTGCGGGTCGTGACGAGAATTTCGTCGATGGCCAGCGCATCCGCGGCAACAGCCGCCAATGCCACGCCCATGATCAGTTGTGCCGCCCGTGTGCCGCCGAACCTTGCTGCTCGCATTGAAGTCCCCCTGAGAATCCCGATGGACGCGTCTGCCGCAACCCCCGTTGCGGCTCGACGTCTGATAGTAACCACAACTGTATTGCGGCGTAAAGCGACGGATCCGTTGCGGTGCCTTGTCGTGGAGAGGGGATCGCAAAACTATGGGGAATTTACAACACCGCTGGCGAGGGGGGTCTTAAGGGGCTGGCGGGCGACGTAGAGCATTCCGGCGATGAACACCATCAGGAGGACACTGTTGGTGACGGGGTACTCGAATGGCCTGAGCCAGATCTCGGAATACAGGCCGAAGTGGGCCGGCATCTCGGCCACCCCCCAGGCGACGACGCCGACGGGAATGCCGTAACGCACCGAATGCGCGACTCGGGGAATGCGCGTCAGCTTCCAGAAGATGTAGGCGGCCCAGGAAGTCCAGCCGGCATACGCGACCATGATCACGGTGTTGTTGAACATGTAGCCGACGTACAGCCAGAACTCGTAGCAGGCCCAGGTCACGAACAGGGTCTCGAGGGCCGTCACGCGGGCAAAGCTGCGGCCATTGTCGGGCGTGGGCGTGCCCGGATCGAATCGCAGGTTACGGTGGAACCAGCGGATCAGGTTGCACTTGGTCTGCCGGTTGTAGAGGCCGTACAGCAGGAACAGCGCGAGCATGATGGGCAGGGTGGCCATCAACACGGTGGCGCCGGGCATGATGGGCAGGCCGGACGGGCTTGCGTAGGCGGGAATGCTGAACAGGTTGCCGTAGAACTCGAAGGTGAACTCGAACCAGCCCACCCAGATCAGCAGCGCGCCGAGGAACCCCAGCCACGTGGCCGCGAGTTCGCCTCTCTTCAGCCCGGCCCAGATGAGCCCCGCGCCCACACCGCCGATCACGAGGCTGGCGGCCTCCTGATAGTCGCCAAACACGCCCCGGATGAACGCCCAGGACGTGTGGCCCAGCCACTGGCTCAGGAATGCAATGGTGAAGGCCACCAGGCCCGGAAACGGCTTGCGGTAGACGGTCTCGGTCATGGGCGAAAGCTCCGCCGGGTAACGCTAGCCCAGCAGCAGGTTATCGAAGATCGCGCCGGTCAATAGCAACCCGAGCTGGACAATGGAAGCGGCGAACGTGCGCCACGCCTGGGGAATCGTGGGCTGCCGGACCAGACGCCAGCTCGCGTGCAGGAAGTAGGCCCCGCCGCCGACGGCGGAGAGCAGATAGATCCAGCTCATGCCGTACCAGAACGGCACAATCGACAAAACGACCAGGGCGATCGCATGGCCGAGGATCGTGCGCGTGGACACCGCGTCGTTGACGATCACCGGAAGCATGGGCACGCCGGCGGCCGCATAGTCTTTCTTGCAGGCGAAGGCCAGGGCCCAGAAGTGGGGCGGTGTCCAGAGGAAGAGCACGACGGCCAGGATCAGCGGCGCGGTTTCGAATTCCGCGTCGACGGCTGCGGCACCCGCCATGACGGCAAAGCTGCCGGCAAGTCCGCCGACCACGATGTTGAGCCAGGTGCGGCGCTTCAGCCAGACGGTGTAGACGACACCGTAGGTGAAGGCACCGAGGAAGATATACAGGGCGGCGGTCAGGTTGGTCGCCAGGGCGGCGGCGGCCACCGACAACAACACGACCAGCAGGATGCCCGCGTGCCAGGCGCCCGTGGCCGCGAAACGACCCGTGACGAACGCCCGTTCCCGGGTGCGTTTCATGTCCCGGTCCATATCGCGCTCCCACAGCTGGTTGAACGCGCCGGACGCCGCGGAGGACAGCAGGGTGGCAATACCCAGCACGAGCACCTGCCAGGCCGACAGCCCCGCGCCGGGGCTGACCGCCAGCCCCGCGAGGGCGCAGGCCATGATGAGGAAGCCCAGGCGAACCTTGGCGGTGTGATAGACGAGGCGGAGAGTCTCCAACGTCAGGACCCTTTGGCCCGGCCGCCTGGGGCACCGGAGCCGTGTTGACTGCCAGGATTGAACACCCCGGGCCGAAACCCGGCGGGCACGAAATTGTAGCCCAAATTGGGGACGTGCCTAAATTGGCAGTGCAATGAAGGCATCTCGTCGCTACCGGAGCCGCTACCGGAAGTAGGCCGTGAGTGCCGCCGCGAAGCCCCGCATCTGCTCCACCGTGCCCATGCTGACGCGGCACCAGGTGTCGTAGGGCGGAAAGGGCCGGCCCACCATGTATCCCTCGCGCCGCATGGCCGCACTAAAGGTCGCCAGGGGCCCACCCGTATCGAAGAACACGAAATTGCCGCGGCCGTTCGCCACGTACGGGCGCTTCAGGTCCCGCAGCGTGCCCGTCGTCATCGCCAGGCTCTCCTGGAGGCGGGCGCGCGAAAAGGCCTGGAACTCCAGGTCCTGGTAGCTCGCGGTGGCCGCGGCCACGCCGGCCGCACCAAGGAACGTCATGCGGTGCTGCTCCAGCCGCTGGATGACGGCGGGCGGCGCCAGTGCGTACCCGATGCGTAAGCCTGCCAGCCCGTGCAGCTTCGAGAATGTGCGAGTGACGATCACCGGGTCGCCAGCGCGTACCCGGTCGGTGAGCGTGTGCGCGGGCCAGTCGTCCCACAGGTCCAGGTAGGCCTCGTCGACGAGCACGGTCGTCCGGCCCGCCATCGCCTGAACGAAGGGCCGCAATTCGGGACCGGGAACCATCGTTCCCGTGGGGTTGTTGGGATTACATATATAGAGGAGCCCCGTCCGCGCCGTGACGGCGGCCGTCAGCGCGTCGAGATCGTGGCGCATGGCAACGTCCAGCGGAATCTCCGTGACGGTCGCGCCGAGCTGGCGGGCGTAGTCCTGAAGGAAGCCGAAAGTGGGCTTGGCGGCCACGACCTCCCGTCGGCCGCTCCCGTCGGCGGCCAACCCAAAAACCAGTCCGGCGATGCGCAAAATCTCGCCCGAGCCGTCCGCGATCATGACGTGGTCAGGCGTGAGGCCCTCCCGTGCGGCAATCAGCTGCTTCAGCGGCTGCTCCTTGCCAATCGGGTACTGCCACGCCGTGGCAAGTGACTCGGTGACCGCCCGCCTGGCGCTGGCCGACGGTCCGTAGGGGTTCTCGTTGGCGATCAGCCGTGCCAGGCCACCCGCCGGCGCCGAGCTGGGTACGGGCGCGGGTGCAGGCACGGGCACGGGCACGGGCGCCGCCGGTCCGGCCGATGCGGCCTGCCAGGCGAGCAACGCGGCAGCCGGCGAGCCAAGGACCAGCGACCGACGTGTGACGTGGTTCGACATTTCGGACCTCC
>JBDSWH010000157.1:0-22968 GCA_039926785.1 Gammaproteobacteria bacterium | reverse complement strand
GAGCTGCTCCCGAGTCCGGACACGGGCCGCCCCGAGCACAGTGAATACCGGTGGCTCAGCTTCGGCCACGCCCGCCGCCTGGCCGCCCCCCGCGTGGCGGCGGTGCTGGACTGGGCCGAGGGCCTGGTAGGCGCGCCTTCAGACGCGATCGGTCCTGATCGCGCCTGAAGGCGCTCCTACAGCTGCGGGGGCGCGTTGCTTCAGCCGCGCAAAGTGTGCGCAGGTGGTGATCAGGCCGAGGGTGATGCAGATCTCGCCAAAGTTCGAGATCGGCAGCGCGTACGCGCCGCGACCGAGCAGCCCGGCCGCCACGAACATCGCGCCGGCACCCACCGCCATCCAGGCCCAGCGGCGGCTGATCCAGAGGGCAATTCCCACGCCGAGGACGAACACATTGGTGATGATCGCCACGATGGCGGCATCGGCGCCGTTGGGTACCACCGCGTCGGTCGGGTGGCACAGCTGGCTTTCCTTGACCGTCGTGGTGTAACGGACGACGTCGTCGAGGCACGCAATATGCAGGTCCATGGCGAAGATCTTGGGGATGTCGTGGATCGAGAGGGCCACGGCGACGACGCAAAAAGCACCCATCACCAAGCGGTTCTGCGCCCACTGGAGCCCGGCGAGACGCGCGATCGACCCCGCGGCGATCACCAGCAGGGGCAACAGTGACCAGTGCCAGGCAAAAGCCGGGACGGACATCGCGTAGAGCAGGTCCCCCTCGCCGATGAAGCGGCCGATGCCAATCCGGAAGTTGTCATAGAACAGGAGCGTGCCGCCGACGAGGACGATTAGCAGTGCCACCGGTTTGCCGGTTTCGGCCCACAGTTTCCAGCCCCAGAGCCAGATGCCGATGTGGATCAGGGCGTAAGCCAGAAAGATGAAGGACAGCATGGGTAATCCTTTGCACGGGCGGCATTGGCCGCGACAGTCAGTTCGAATCCTACAACGCCCGCGCCGGAAGGCGGACTTGTAGTCAGGCTACCCGGTTCCGCTGTCCACCTGACAGAAAGTCACGGACATTGGCCACGACTTCGTCCAGGGCCCTCTGCCGGGATTCCCTGGCGGCCCAGGCGATGTGCGGCGTTACGATCAGGTTGGGTAGCCGGGCCTCGAGCAGGGCATGGCCCCGCACGGGAGGCTCCTCAGCGAGGACGTCGATGCCCGCGCCGCCCAGCAAGCCACCCTGCAGTGCGGTCAGGAGGGCGCCCGTATCCACCAGGTCCCCCCGGGCCGTATTGATCAGCAGAGCGTCCCGGCGCATGCGGCCCAGGGTGTGGGCGTTGAAGAGGTGGCGGGTGGCGGGCGTAAGTGGGCAGTGCAGGGATACCACGTCGGCCAGCGCCAGCAATTCGTCCAGTTGCAGGCGATCCACCGGCAGCACGCCCGGTGCCAGTGCCGATGCTGTTGGCGTGGCGGGCGCCTGCTTCAGGCTGCGTGCGGCGACAACCCGCATACCGAACGCCCGGCCGACCTCACCCACGGCCTGCCCCAGCTTGCCGTAGCCCACGATGCCCAGCGTGCGGCCCGCCAGTTCCCTGCCGGGAAAGTCGAGCAGGCAGAAATGCGGACTTTTCTGCCAGGCGCCCCGCCCGAGCAGCTGCCGGTACTCGTCGAGCCTGAGGGTGAGGGCCAGGATCAGACCGAACACGTGCTGGACGACGGACGGCGTCGCGTAATTGCGGATGTTGGCGACCGCTATGCCCAGCTCCCGGGCGGCTGCCAGATCCACGTTGTCGGTGCCGGTTGCCGCCAGCGCGACCAGCCGCAGGGTGGGGAAGGCCGCCAGGCGCGCCCGGTCCAGGTCCACCTTGTTGACGATCAGGATCTCGCAGCCGGCGAGCCGCGCGTCGATGTCGGCATCGGTCGTATGCGGGTACAGCGCGATGCCGGGCAGCGTGGTGCGGAGTGCAGTCGTGTCGATGTCGGCCGGCCCGAGCGAATCGAAGTCGAGGAATACGGACTTCAAGGCAGTTGCCGCCGGCCCGGCGTCAGCCGGAGTCCTGCAGGCCCCGGGCAATGCCGTTGACGCTGGCGATGAGGGAGTTGAACAGTCCCTCGTCGCCCGTTTGCCGCCAGCGCCGCAGCAGGTCCACCTGGAGTACGCTCATCGGATCCACGTAGGGGTTCCGCAGGCGGATCGAGCGACGGAGCGTGTTGTCCCGCTCGAGCAGTACCTGCTGCTGCCGGACGCTAATGACGGCCGCGGTGCTTCGCTCGAACTCGTCCTGTATCCGGTGAAAGAAGCGTTCGTGCAGCGCCCCGCCGAGCGCGGAATAGCGGGCGGCGATCGACAGGTCGCTCTTGGCCAGCGCCGTTTCCACGTCCGACACCAGCGTGCGGAAGAAGTACCAGCCGTCGTTCATCGCCTGCAGGGTCGGTGCACCGAACTTCTCCAGCGCGGCGGCGAGGCCTGTGCCGAAGCCGTACCACCCGGGCAGGATATTGCGGCTTTGGGTCCAGGCGAACACCCAGGGCGCGGTTCCTGCGGCGGCGAGCAGGCCCTCCTCAAGGCTCGCCTCGGCACCCGAGCCCCGGCGCATCCGCTCGATCACGTCAGCGGGTGTCGCAAGACGGTAATACTCGGCGAAGCCCGGCGATTCGAGCACCAGGCCCTGGTAGTGGGCACGGGATGTGTCGGCCAGCAACTGCATGGCACGTTCCCAGTCCTGATGACCTTCGGCCGCGGGCGGACCGCCGGGCCGCACCAGGCTGCGCAGTCCGGCCGCGAGCGCCTGGTCCAGGGTGCGGACGGCAATTGCCCGCACGCCGTACTTGTTGGCCACGAGCTCGCCCTGCTCAATCACGCGCACGCCGCCCTCGACGCCACCGGCCGGAGCGCAGCGGATATCCACATGTGCCTTGCCGCCTCCCGCGCCGATGGCTCCACCGCGACCGTGGAACAGGGTGAGCTGTATGCCGTTCGCTGCCGCGGTTTCGAGCAGTTCCCTTTGGGTCTTCAGCAGCGCCCAGCGGGCCGTCGCAAGGTCGCTCTCCGCGTTGCTGTCGGCGACCCCGGGCATCGCCGTCTGCCTCTGCCGGCGGGCGCTGAGATGCTCCCGGTACACCGGTTCGGCATAGAGCTGCCGCATCAGCGCCGCGGCGCCGGCCAGGCCGTGGAGGGTTTCGAAGGCCGGCGCAATGTCCAGCGGAACGCTGCCGCTCCGCTTGCGCAGGTCGCCCCACTGGGCCAGGAGCAGCACCGACAGTACGTCGTCCACGCCCTCGGCCATGCTGATGATGTACGGGCCGATGGATCGCTTGCCGTACCGGCGGCGACAGAAGGCGATGGCCTCGAAGATGCCGATGGCCCGGCGCGCCTCATTGTCGAGTTCCGCCGCCGGCGATTCGTTGGCGGCCAGTGCGCGCCGGAGGCGCTCCAGGCGGAACGCAGGCGTCTGCTCCAGCCATCCGTCCTCGTTGAGCACTCGGCCGACGATCCGGCGATTCACCAGTGCCTCCTGCCGGACGTCGAGAGCCATGAAGTGAAAGCCGAAGGTTTCCACCCGCCGGAGGAACCGGCGCACGGCGAACAGGCCCGCGTGCTGGCCGCGGTGCTCCTCAAGGCTGCCGGCAATCAGCCGCAGGTCGTCTGCGAGCTCTTTCGCCGACTCGAAGGGGTAAAGGGCTGCGGTGTACGTGGACTCCAGCCGCGCCATCATCAGTCGAACGAAAACGCGATAGCGCATCTCCCGGTGCCGGAGCGGGGTGATGCCAAGCGCGTTGGGAAAGTGTCCCGAGTACAGCCGGATACGCTCTTCTAGCGCTGGAGAAACTCCGACGCGGGTATTGCTCTGGGAGAGCTTCTCACCCAGTTCCCGGCTCTCCCTGTGGTAGAGATCCAGCAACAGGCCGCGCTGCCGGGCCAGGGAGTCCCGGATGGTGCGGGCCGTGATCTCGGAACGGCCAACCATGTCGCCACCAACCCAGGAACCCATGCGGACCATGACCGGCAGATCGACCGGGCGGCCCGCCTCGCCCCAGACGGCCTCCAGCGCGATCTCGAAGTTCTCGTAGACGACCGGCAGTACCCGGTAGATGCAGTCCGTCAGGAAGAAGAGCATGTGCTCGTGTTCGGCCGCCACCGTGCGGGCCTGGGTGGGATGTTCCTCCGTCTGCCAGATCGCCGTGATGTCGTCGCGGATGTTCTCGAGGTCGGACGACAGCTCGCGGGGGGACAACGCCGCGTTTTGCATGTCGATGAGGCGGCGCACGATATCCCGCTGCCGGCGGAGAATCGTACGGCGCGTGGGTTCGGTGGGGTGCGCCGTGAGCACGGGTTCCACGTGGAGGCTGGCGAGTGCGTGACGGACCTGGTCCAGTGTCACGCCCGCTTCCTTCAGTTCGAAGAGCGTGTCCTCAAGGCCGCCCGGCTGCCGGTGCTTGCCTTCGCGAAGGTGGTCGCGGCGCCGGCGGATCCGGTGCACGGTTTCGGCCAGGTTCACCGCCAGGAAGTAGGTGGAAAAGGCGCGGATCAGGTCCTGGGATTCCGACGGCGAGAGGGACGCCACCAGCGCCTCCAGGCGTTGCATGCCGGCCGGATCGCCTTCCCGCGCGTCGATGGCGGCCCGCCGCGCCTGCTCCACGCGCCCAAACAACTCCGGGCCTCCCTGCTCCTCGAGAAGCTGGCCCACGATGACGCCCAGGTCGTGTACGTCCTTGCGCAGGCCCGCGTCCTTGGCGGCGAAGTGGATATCGCCGCGCTTTTCCGGTGGCGTGGGGGCGGTTGGAAGCGACGGGGCGTTCAAGCGTCTCAGGCCAGCGCCGGAATTACTTTTTCGCCGATAAGGCGGATCGTCCACTCGGGATTCTCGTAGATTCGCAGCGAGATCTCCGTGAGTCCGTTGGCCTTGAAGCGCCGCAACCGCTCGATTTCGTAGTCCAGGTCATCGAGTGACGACGCCGAGGTGGCCTTGTCCACGAAGCGTTCCATGATGTCCGCAGGGATCCCGTCGATCACATCGTTGCCGGTATTGAACGCCTTGAGGATGCCGGCCCGGTTCTTGAAAATTATCTGCATTTCCTCCTCGGGCAGGATGTCCCGGTAGTAGTAGTCGGGATAGGGCGTGGCGCGGATCGCCAGCCAACGGCGGGCCTCCTTGTGGGCAGCCGCCCGAGTCTCCTTGACGTGCCAGGCCCAGAAATTGTTGAAGCGCAGGTCCGACGGTGAGCGGCCGCTCTCGGCGCATTGCTGGTCGACAATCGCCCGCATGCGGCCCACATCCTCTGGCGTGTGGTCGCCGACGAAGATGCCGTCTGCGTACTTCGCCGCCGAGCGCAACATCTGCGGGCCATTGGCGCAGACCCAGATCATGGGCGGCGTGCCACCCGCATAGGACGGGTGGTAGTACAGCACCTTGAACATCTCGCCCTTGTACTTCAGCGGCTTGCCGGTGCAAGCCAGCTTCAGCACCTCCACGCATTCGCGAACCGCCCGCAGCCGCCGTTCCTGGGGTACGCCCATCGCGGTGGGTGCGCCGCCGGCACCGGCGGCGATGCCGAGCTGGGCGCGGCCCCCGGAGATCTCATTGAGGGTCAGCAGCGCGGCCGCCATCTTCATGGGGTGCAGTTCGTAGGGTGAGACCGCCACGGGGCCCAGGGCAATGCTCGTCGTGGCGAGCGCCGTCTGCACGAAATTGATGAACGGGTCACGGGCGTCGTGCATGTTGGACACCCACAGCCCGCCAAAACCGTAGCTCTCGGCCAGGCGGCCGAGCTCCGCCAGGCGCGCGCCGGAATTGTTGGCTTCGAGGATCAGGTCTATTCGCATTGCCGTTTCCTGGTCGGTTTCACCGCAAAGCGACCAGCGCGACTACAGGGGTCAATATCGGACTGTGCATCTCGCCTGCTCCGTGCCAACTCCCGGAGCGTGGAGACGGGGCTCCGGGTTGTCAATTCTGGCAGACTGACTGAAAGGGGTAGTCGTTCGATCTCCCGGTCAGCAGGTCACATGCCGCCGCAAAATCCCTCGAAATCCCGTTACGACGCCTTGATCATCGGCGCCGGTCACAACGGCCTCACCTGCGCATGCTATCTGGCGAAGGCGGGGCTCAAGGTCGCCGTCTTCGAGCGGCGTCACCTGGTGGGTGGGGCCGCAGTCACGGAGGAGTTTCATCCGGGCTTTCGCAACTCCACGGCCAGCTACACCGTAAGCCTGCTGAACCCGAAAGTGATCCGGGACCTGCACCTCGCCGAACACGGGCTCCGGATGCTGGAGCGGCCCTACCAGAACTTCCTGGTGCTGCCCGACGGCGACGGGATGCTTGCCGGCCCCGGCCTCGAGAAAACTGTCCCGGCGGTAGCCCGCTTCTCCACCAGGGATGCGGCGCGCCTGCCGGACTATTTCGCGATGCTGGACCGGGCCGTCCACCTGCTCCGCGACACACTGCTCAAGACCCCGCCCACCGACCTGCACCGCCTGCGCGACATCTGGAGCGCCGTGTCGTTTGGCCGTGACTTCCGCGCACTGCCGCTTACCACCCAGCGGGAGATCCACGGCATCTTCACTCGCAGCGCCGGAGAAATGCTGGACGGTTGGTTCGAGAGCGAGCCCATCAAGGCCCTCTACGGTTTCGACGCGGTGGTCGGCAGCTACGCGAGCCCCTATACCCCCGGTAGCGCCTACGTGCTCCTGCACCACGCCTTTGGTGAGGTTAACGGCAAGACGGGCGTGTGGGGTCACGCGGTGGGCGGGATGGGCGCGATCACCCAGGCCATGGCCCGGGAAGCCGAGCGGCTTGGCGTGCAAATCGAGCTGGAGGCCCCGGTGCATCGGGTGCTGACCACGGGCGGCGCGGTCACCGGGCTCGAGCTCGTGGACGGGCTGGTGTTCCAGTCCCGGCGTGTCGCCGCCAACGTCGGCCCCAAGCTGCTTTTCCTCAAGATGCTCGAGCCGGACGCACTGCCGCCCGATTTCCTCGCGCACATGGAGGGCTGGCGCTGCGGGTCGGCGGTGTTCCGAATGAACGTGGCGCTGTCCGAGCTGCCGCGCTTTGGTGACCGGCCGCCGGGGGACCACCTGGCCTCCGGCATCATCATCGGGCCGTCACTCGCCTACATGGATCGGTCCTTTGCGGACGCGCGCCTCACGGGCATGTCCCGGGAGCCCATCATAGAGATGCTGATCCCCTCGGTGATTGACGCCAGCCTGGCACCCAAGGGGGCGCACGTGGCCAGCCTGTTCTGCCAGCACTTCGATTACAACCTGCCCGGCGGCCGCTCCTGGCACGATGCCCGGGACGAGGCGGCGGACCTGATCATCGACACCGTCACCCGCTACGCACCGAACTTCCGGGCGAGTGTGCTCGGCCGCCTGTCCCTGTCTCCCCTGGACCTGGAGGAGCGCTTTGGTCTCACGGGCGGCGACATCTTTCACGGCGCCCTGGGTCTGGACCAGCTCTGGGCGGCCCGGCCGGCGTTGGGCTACGGGGACTACCGGACGCCAGTGAAAGGGTTGTTCCTGTGCGGCTCCGGGGCCCATCCGGGCGGCGGGGTCACGGGCGCGCCGGGGCATAACGCAGCTCGGGAGATGCTGCGGGGTTAGCCCGTGTTTGGCGCCATCTGCCGGATGCGAGGTCCTGCCGCCTTGACGACCCCCAAAGCCCCCGTGGATACTGCCGCCATGCTCAAGATCCCGAACACTCGCGGTTGGTGGTGGCGACCCAATGCTCTCTCCGCAAGGAGCGGCTTGGCGTAGCGCGTCCCCTCAAATTTTTGAGCCCGAGCACCCCAGGACCCATCCTCGCGGCAGCGACGATGGGTTTTTTGTTTGTGGGCCCCCTGTTTTCTGAAGCCGGAATATGAAGCCACCCTTTGACATAGCGGCCGACCTGGATACCCCGGTGTCCACCTGGCTCAAACTGGCGCCATTGCAGCCCCGCTACCTTCTGGAGAGCGTGGAAGGCGGCGCCCACCTGGCGCGCTATTCCTTCCTGGGCTTCGGCAAGGCGGTCGAGTTCCGGCTGGACGGCACCGGGATGCTTACCGGAACCGAGCGGCAGCAACGGCCGGCCGGCCGGGACGAATTGCTGGACGCCCTGCGCAAGACCCTGGCGCTGGCGCCCCGGCTGGCGCCCGTAATCCCGGACCTGCCCTTCGCGGGAGGGCTGGTGGGCGTGGCGGGCTACGACCTGGTCCGCTACTTCGAGCGGCTGCCCCATGCGCCCAGCAATCCGAACAACCCGGTCGCACCCGATGCCGCGTACATGGCCGCCGAGTCCCTCCTGGTCTTCGATCACCTGACGCGCCGGATCGCGCTGCTGCACGCGGGTCCGGACGCCGAGCGGCTGCGGTTGCGGGACAAGGTGATTGCTCTGCTGCGGGGGGGGCTGCCGCCCGCACCGCCGAAAGGCGGACACTCCGCCGCGGCCCAGAGCTTCAGCCCTGACGAGTTCGTCCGGGCCGTGGCATCAAGCAAGAGCTCGATCGCCAAGGGCGATGTCTACCAGCAGGTGCTGTCGGTGCAGTTCACCGGGAAGCACACCCTGTCGCCCTTCGAGACGTATCGCGCGCTCCGGCTGCTGAATCCTTCGCCCTACATGTTTTTCGTGGATCTCGGCGACATTCAGGTGGCTGGTTCGTCGCCCGAGGCCCTCGTGAAGCTGCGGCGGGGACACGCCTCGCTCCGGCCCATCGCCGGCACGCGGCCCCGGGGCGCCACGCCGGACCAGGATGCGGGCCACGAGCAGTCACTGCTGGCCGACGAGAAGGAGAATGCCGAACACGTGATGCTGGTGGATCTGGCCCGCAATGACCTGGGGCGCGTCGCGACCGCGGGTTCTGTCTACGTGGACCCCTACCGCTGCATCGAGCGCTACAGCCATGTGATGCACATCGTCAGCGGCGTGCAGGGCGAACTCGCCGCAGGCAAGGACGCGTTCGACCTGTTCGCGGCGGCCTTTCCTGCCGGCACGCTTGTCGGTGCTCCGAAGGTGCGGGCCATGGAGCTGATCGACGAACTGGAACCGGTGCGTCGCGGCCTCTATGCCGGCACGGTCGGCTACTTCGGCAGCAACGGCGACATGGACCAGGCCATCGCCATCCGCACGCTCATCTTCCGTGGCGATACCTATCAGTACCAGGCGGGCGCCGGGATCGTTGCCGACAGCGTTCCCGAGAGCGAGTACCACGAGGTACTGGCCAAGAGTGCGATTCTGCGCAACGCACTGGCCATTGCGGAGGAAGGCCTGTGAACGCCGTCCCGAAGGCGCGGCTGCTGCTGATCGACAACTACGACTCCTTCACCTACAACCTGGTGCAGGCGTTCCTCGTGCTCGGCGCCGAAGTCCTCGTATACCGAAACGACGAACTGACGATTGCCCAGGCCCTCGCCAGCCAGCCAACGCACCTGTGCATCTCGCCCGGGCCGGGCCGTCCAGACGACGCCGGTACCTCACTCGCTATGCTCGCTGCCTTCGAGGGCCGCGTGCCGGTCCTCGGCGTGTGTCTGGGCCACCAGTCCCTGGTGCAGCACTTTGGCGGACGGATTGTGTCGGCCGACCGACTGATGCACGGCAAGACCTCGATGATCGAGCACGACGGCCGCACCATCTACCAGGGCCTGACCAGGCCATTCCAGGCGGGCCGCTACCACTCCCTGGCGGCCGAGGCGGCCAGCCTGCCGCCAGTGCTGGAAATTACGGCGCGCAGCGAACGTGGCGAGATCATGGGCGTGCGCCACCGGCAGTTGCCGATGGAGGGCGTGCAGTTCCACCCGGAGAGCGTCCTCACGCCGGAAGGCAACCGGCTGTTGGGCAATTTCCTGGCGATACCGTCGCGGCCCGCCGGGCCACGCTGATCATGGCCGGACTTACCACCACTCTTGAGCTCTTGCTGGCCCGGATGGACCTGTCCGAGGCCCAGGCCGGCGACCTGCTGCGGGCACTGACCGACGAGAACGCGGCACCGGCCATGGTGGCCGCGTTGCTGGTGGCGCTCCGGGCCAAGGGCGAAACCGTCGCGGAGGTGCGCGGGTTTGCGACCGCGATGCGCGGGCTGGCCCGTCGCTTCGACCTGCCGCCCGGGTTGCCCGCTGTAGACATCGTGGGCACGGGCGGCGACGGCTCGGGCAGCCTCAATATTTCCACGGGCGCGGCGCTGCTGGCCGCAGCCTGTGGCCTGCCGGTCGTCAAGCACGGCAACCGGTCCGTCTCGTCCAGGTCTGGGAGTGCGGACGTGCTGGAAGCCCTCGGCGTCGCCCTGCCCGCGGATGCCGCAGCCGCGCGGGCGCTACTTGATGCCACGAACTTCACGTTCCTGTTCGCGCCCAATTTCCATCCCGCGATGAAAGCTGTCGCACCGGTGCGCCGTGCACTGGGCGTGCGCACGGTCTTCAATATCCTGGGTCCGCTCACCAATCCGGCGTCGCCGCCGTTTTCGATGATCGGTGCCTTCGACCTGGCGATGGCGAAGCTGTTGGCCGACGCCCTCGCCGGCATGCCGATCCAGCGCTGCTTCGTCGTCCACGGCGAGCCCGGCTGGGACGAAGCCACGCCCGTCGGGCCGTTCGTCGTCTACGAGGTGCGGCCCGGTTCGGTGCGCCGTCACAAGCGCGATCCCGCCCATTACGGGATACCGCGCTGTTCGGCCGACGACCTGGCCGGTGGTGATGCGGCTGGGAACGCGCGCGCCATCGAGGACGTGCTGCTGGGCCGTGATGACGGACCCCACCGGGACGCGTTGGTGCTGGGCGCTGGCCTCGTGCTGGATCTCACGGGCCGGGCGCGCGGGTTGCGCCGCGGGATTGAGTTGGCCCGCCGGACGCTCGCTACGGGCGGCGGCGGCGAATTGCTGAATCGACTGAGGGCCCACCGTTCATGACCCACCGACCTGGAAATTTCCTGGAGCGCATGGCTGCTGGCAGTCGCTTGCGGGCGGACGCAGGCGAGGCCGGACGCCCTGCCGAGCCGCTGGCCCGCCGGATCAGCCGGTTGCCACCGCCGCTACCCTTGCGGCTCTCGCCTCAGGGCTTCGACCTCATTGCCGAAGTGAAGCGCCGGTCGCCTTCTGCCGGCAATCTGGCGGCCAGCGCGTTGCGGATCGCCACCCAGGCCCGGGACTACGTGCGGGGTGGCGCGGCCGCGCTCTCGGTGCTCACCGAGCCCAGGGAATTCTCCGGCGACCTGGCTCACCTGAAGGAAGTCGCGGCCGCAGTGGCCCCGGTACCTGCCATGCGCAAGGATTTCCTGGTGTCGCCTTACCAGCTGCTTGAGGCGCGGGCGGCGGGTGCCAGTGGTGTATTACTCATCGTGGCCATGCTTGGCGACCGGGAACTCCGGGAAATGTTGCGCGCCACGCACCAGCTTGGACTCTTCGCCCTGGTCGAGGTGTTCGACAGGCCGGACCTGGAAAGGGCCGTGTCTGTCATTCGCGCGGCCGGCCCCGCGATAGAGGACGGCCGGTGCCGGACCTTGCTCGGGGTGAACTGTCGCGACCTGAGGACGCTGCAGGTGGATTTCGGGCGCTTTGCAGAACTCGCGCCGCACCTGCCGCGGGGCGTGCCGGCAGTGGCCGAGAGTGGGGTCGAGTCTGTGGGCCAGGCCGCGCGTGTCGCGGGCCTTGGCTATCGCGTCGCACTGGTGGGGACGGCACTGATGCGGTCCCGTGAGCCTGGCCGGCTCGCCGGTGAGTTACTCGAGGCGGGCCGCGCATCGGCCTTCGAGGCACGACGTGTCCCCGGCCGCGCATGAGGGTCTTCGTGAAGATCTGCGGCCTCTCGACGCCCGCTGCCCTGTCGGCGGCGGTCGGCGCCGGTGCCGATGCCGTGGGCTTCGTCTTCGCTGAATCGCCGCGGCAGGTCACTCCCGCGCGGGCACGACAGCTGTGCGCCGGGCTCTCCCCGGTCGTTATCCGCGTGGCCGTCATGCACCACCCGGCCCCACCGGAGTGGCAGGCCGTATCAGCCGGGTTTGAACCGGATTGGCTGCAAACCGACGTGGCTGATTTCGCCCGTCTCGACGTGCCGGAGAAGTTTGGCCGGCTGCCGGTCTACCGGGACACCCCGGCACCGGTCGCAACGGAACCGGAGGCGCAGGGTCCGCTGTTGTTTGAAGCGGCAGTCAGCGGCCAGGGACAGCGACCTGACTGGCAGCGCGCGGCGGCCCTGGCGCGCGGGCGGCAGCTGGTGCTGGCCGGTGGGTTGACGCCGGAAAACGTGGGCGAGGCGATTGCCAGGGTACGCCCCTGGGGCGTGGACGTGAGCAGTGGTGTGGAATCGAAGCGCGGCGTGAAGGATCCCGGCCGCATCGCCGCCTTCATCCAGGCGGTGCGGGAAGCGGAGTTGGCACATGCAGACTGAACAGATCTCACCGGCTGAACGAGCTGTCCTTTTGAAGCAGCTGGTGGCGGGCGAATTGCCTGACGCCCACGGGCGCTTCGGCCCGTTTGGCGGACGCTACGCGCCGGAAACGCTCATGGCGGCGCTGGAGCGCCTGCAGGCCGGTGCGCACCGGTACCTGCGCGATGTGGAGTTCCAGGCCGAGCTGGGCCGGGAACTGCGTGACTGGGTGGGCCGTCCAACCGCGCTCAGCCACGCGCCAAACCTGAGCCGCCGGTGGGGTGCCACCGTGTACCTGAAGCGCGAGGATCTCGCACACACGGGTGCCCACAAGATCAACAACGCCCTCGGCCAGGCCCTGCTGGCGAAGCGCCTGGGCGCCCGCCGCGTCATCGCTGAAACCGGCGCCGGCCAGCACGGCGTGGCGACGGCCGCGGCCTGCGCCCGGGTGGGAATTCCCTGCATCGTCTACATGGGCGCCGTGGACGTGCAGCGCCAGGCGCCCAACGTGGAGCGGATGGCCCAGCTCGGCGCCGAAGTGGTGCCTGTGAAGAGCGGCGATCGCACCTTGCGCGCAGCCATCGACGAGGCCTTCCGCGACTGGGTGTCCGATCCGGACGGCAGCTACTACCTGCTGGGTTCCGCCGTCGGTCCCCACCCGTATCCGTGGCTCGTGCGGGAACTCCAGTGTGTGATCGGCCGGGAGGCGCGTGCCCAGTTCATCGAGCGCACCGGCGGCTTGCCCGACGCCGTGTTTGCGTGCGTTGGCGGCGGCTCCAACGCCATCGGGCTTTTCCACCCGTTGGTGGGCGACTCATCCGTCCAGCTCTTCGGCGTGGAAGCTGGCGGCCGCGGGACGAAGCTGGGCGACAACGCCGCGACGCTGGCCACCGGCCGCCCCGGCGTCCTGCATGGCACCTACTCCATGTTGTTGCAGGACGCGGAGGGTCAGGTACAGGAGACCCACTCGATTTCCGCCGGCCTGGATTACCCCGGCGTCGGTCCCGAGCACGCGCTGCTCGGGACCATCGGCCGCGTGACCTACACCAGTGCCACGGACGACGAGGCACTCGATGCCCTGCGGGAATGCTGCTCGTCGGAGGGCATCCTGCCCGCCATCGAGTCGGCGCACGCTTTTGCCGGTGCCCGGCAGTGGGCGGCGAAGAATCCCGGCAAGACCCTGCTCATCGGTCTGTCCGGCCGGGGCGACAAGGACATGCCGACGCTGTCCCGGGTGTTCGGCGGTGCCCGAAAGATCCTCGCGGACGCCGGGGAATGACCTCGCCGCAGCCCCACGAGCGCATCACGGCCGCCATCCGCCGGACGACAGCGACCGGCGGCACTGCCCTCGTGCCCTACATCACCGCCGGCTACCCGCAGAAGGACCGCTTCATCGCCACGTTGAAGGCCATCGCGTCGGTGGCCGACGTCGTTGAAGTCGGCGTGCCCTTCAGCGACCCCATGGCGGATGGCGTCACCATCCAGCGTGCCAGTCACGCGGCCATCGCCTCCGGTGTCAGCCTGCGCTGGATCCTCGAGGAGCTGACCACCGCCGCGCCCTTCGACGCGCCGATCGTGCTCATGAGCTACCTGAACCCGCTGATGAACCTCGGCTACGCGAAGCTGGCGGCCGCCTGCGTGCCCGCCGGCGTGTGCGGCTTCATAGTCCCGGACCTGCCGCTCGAGGAGAGTGCGGATTTCATGGCGGCTCTGGACCGGGAGGGGCTCGCGCTGATCCAGCTGGTGACGCCAGCCACTCCGCCCGAGCGCCTTGCGAAACTCTGCGCCGCCAGCCGGGGCTTCATCTACGCCGTAACCGTCACCGGAATCACCGGCGGTGCGAAGGAACTTCCGGCGGAAGTGCCGGCTTACCTGGAGCGGGTGCGGAAGCTCACAACGCTGCCCGTGTGTGCCGGCTTCGGCGTCCGGCGTCCGGAACAGGTACGCAACCTCGCGCCCTACACAGACGGTGTGATCGTGGGGTCCGCGCTGGTAGAGCAGCTGGAGTCCGGCGCGGATCCGGTCCCGTTCCTGGGATCGCTGCGCGCCTAGGGGGGTGCCCCGGCGCCGCAGCGACCCCTCAATTCAGGCTCTGCGGAATATACCCAGCTTGCCGAGAATGAAGATCAGCAGTGCCGCGCCGACGACCGCGACCACGAAGCCCAGGATGCCGCCAGCTGGTGCAATGCCAAGCACGCCGGCGAGCCAGTAGCCCAACATCGAGCCCACGATGCCGACCAGCACATTGGCGATCAGGCCCATCTGGGCATCGGTCTTCATGACGATGCTCGCCAGCCAGCCGATGATGCCGCCGATAATCAGGGAAATGAGCCAGTTCATGCTTGGTACCTCGTGACGGTTCAATGTGGTGCTCGAACGCACCCCCCAGGAAAATCTCCACGTCAGCCGGCCCAGCATGCGCCTGCCCATCAAACATTGCCACGGGCGCCGCCCGCCAACTAGCGCCGGAGTTCTCTCTCGAGCCGTTGCACCAGCGGCATGAGCAGGGACAGGCCGATGACTACCAGTACCAGGGCGGTTCCTTCGCATGCTGTTCATAAACGGGTTGCACGGTCGTCAGATTGGTCGACTGGGCCAGCGAGAGATCCCGGTTGCGGATGAGATTCAGCAGCGCACTCGCGTGGGCGGCAGCCTGTCGTCGAGCACGAGATTCGACGCCAGCAGTGTCACCAGCGCCAATGCGACGTACTGGATCGTGCGGGTGACAAATCCTTCCTCCGGGTGCCTTCCATAACCAACAATTTTAGCTCTCCGTCTTAAAACGCAGGCTATCCCTGTCCGGCCCGGGGAACCCGCCCGTCGCCCTTCCAGACGATGGCCAGCCACAGCGCCCAGACAAGGACGGTAAACAGGTAGATCGGGATGTAAGCCACCGCCATCAGCAGGCCGGCGGCCCCCGACAGGAAGCCGAAGACCACAAACGAACGCGGCAGGGAGCCCGTCTTCAGGCCCAGCCAGGACAGCTGCACCGCAAACCAGCCGAGTCCGATCTGAGCCAGTCCATTGACCCAGATGCGAACCACCGTGGCCGTCATGTAGGCCGACGCCTGCAGTTCCGGGTTGGAGTCGCCCAGCAGGAACAGGGTTTGCCGGCCGATGACGTGGGAGATGCCGACCAGCAGGAAGCCCACTGATGCGAGGCCGGCCGCGGCCAGCGCAATCTGCGCGGCGGCGGGATGCCGTTCCCGGTAGCGGGCGTGGACCCCCAGCCCGAGGAACACCATGGCAAACCCCGTGGCCACATGCCCCAGCCCTGACAGCAGCCAGGGTACTGCGCGACTCGCGTTCATCAACTTGTCGGCGCGCGCGTAGTCCCCGTAGGCGTGGAAGCCCAGATAGCGCGGCTCGATGAACGCGCCATTGAGGTTGTGCATCGCGAAGGCGAGGAACACCACGACGGCGGCGTAACGAGTAGTTCGGATCAGTGCCGACAATTAGGAGCCTCCCCTGAAAGCCCGGCTTCAGCCTGGCCGCAGCCTGCCACACATCGCTTGAGGGCTGTGCATGGTGAGATTAGAGTCACGACCCCAATCCGTCGAACAACCAGGAGACGATCTGATGGACACCAGACCTGTACTGACCCTGCTCGCCGCTGCCGCGCTCACCCTCTCGGCCTGCACGCAGGAGCAACAGAACAAGTTCGGCCGTGGCGTCCAGAACTGGACCGGAACGGACGGTGTGCTCGACGTCTACGCGGGCGAGAAGCTCGCCATGCGCTTCATCAAGATCGACAAGATGAGCACCGGGATCGGCACCTCGGACAACGAGGCCCGGTCCTTCCGGTACGGCTACGGCGTGGTGGACGAGAACCTCAACTGGGTGAAGGACCCCGGCGAGAAAAAGGTGTATTTCGAGGTGAGTGATTACTCGACCAGCTACGTCTTCTACGAGAACTATAAGGACTAGCCAGCGGTCTATTCGTCGATGTAGGCACTGTCTAGACAGTAGCTAGTCTTTAGGCCTGCTCAGCCAGAGGGTTAGCAGACCCGAGATTCCCGATGCCCAGCCCACCCAGGGCGGCGGCGCCGACAGTCCCAGCCAGATGGCGGCGCTGACCACCAGGGCCGCACCAGCGATCGCCCCGTGCCGGACCCGGGCGCCGGTACGGACGGCGTAGGACGTCGCGGAAGGCGCCAGGCCGCCGGCGGCGAACGGGTTCCGGGCTTGATCGTACAGGGCGTCGTCCACCAGCTTCCGGGCCACGAGAGGGAGTTTCTCGAGCGCGTACCGCAGGTCCGGCCACTCCCGGCGCAGGCGTCGCAGGGTCGCCCGGGGACCGGTCTGCTCGATCATCCAGGCCTTCAGTACCGGCTTGCCGGTCTGCCAGATATCCAGGTCCGGATAGAGCACCCTGCCGAGGCCTTCGATCTGCACCAGGGTCTTCTGCAGCAGGATCAGCTGGGGCTGAACTTCCATGTTGAATCGGCGCGCCACCGAAATCAGCTGCAGCAGAACCTGTCCGAACGAGATCTCCTTCAGCGGCTTGCTGAAGATCGGCTCGCACACCGTGCGGACCGCGGATTCGAGTTCGTCGACCCGCGTGCCCGCGGGAACCCAGCCGGAATCCACGTGAAGCTTGGCCACCCGGTAGTAGTCGCTGTCGAAGAACGCGAGGAAGTTCTCCGCCAGATAACGGCGGTCCCGCTCGTCGAGCGTGCCCACGATGCCAAAATCCACGGCGCAGTAGCGCGGGTTCTCGGGATTGCTGGCGTCGACGAAGATGTTTCCGGGGTGCATGTCCGCGTGGAAAAAATTGTCGCGGAAGACCTGGGTGAAGAAAATCTCCACCCCATTGGCCGCCAGCTTGGGAATGTTCACCTTCGCGGCCCTGAGCGCCGCCAGGTCATCGATGGGAATGCCGCGTACGCGCTCCATCACCATGACGCCCTGACGGCAGTAATCGAAGTACACCCGGGGTACGTAGATCAGTGGCGACCCCTGCCAGTTCCGGCGCAACTGGTTGGCATTGGCAGCCTCGCGCAGCAGGTCCAGCTCGTTCAGGATGGTCTTCTCGTACTCGGCCACCACTGCGACAGGCCGCAACCGCCGCGAGTCGGGCCACCAGCGTTCAGCGAGTCGCGCGACCGCGTACAACACTTCCAGGTCCTGCTGGATCAGCTGGCGCACCCGGGGCCGCAGGACCTTCACCACCACGTCCTCGCCGGTATGCAGGCGTGCGGCGTGTACCTGGGCAATGGACGCCGCCGCGAGTGCTTCCCGGTCAAAGCTCGCGAAGACGGTTTCTGCGGGCGACCCAAAGCTGCGCTCCACCTCTGCCAGGGCCTGCTCGGCAGGAAAGGGCGGAACCTCGTCCTGCAGCTTCGCCAGTTCGTGGCCGATGTCCGGCGCCAGCAGGTCCTGGCGGGTGGACAGCGACTGGCCAAACTTCACGAAGATCGGTCCCAGGTCTTCCAGTGCCTGACGGATCCGGACGCCGCGCGGCTGCGTGAAGCGGCGTTGGCGCCAGGTGGCGGGGGAGAAGTGAAACAGCAGCCGCGCGGTGCCGAGCAGCCCCGTCCCGGCAAGCAACTCGTCGATGCCGTGCCGGACGAGTACGCGCTGAATGGCGACCAGGCGAACGAGGAGCTGGATGCGGTTCAAGAAGCCGGGTCCTTCAGACGGCCGCGGAGCCGGGCCAGGCGCGCTTCCGCACGCTCCACGTCGTTCGCCACCCGGTCCACTTCGCCGTAGAACTCGACGGCTTCGGCACGGGTCGGGAGCGTGCGCCGCTCTTCAGTGAGGTACTCGCCCACGCTCCGGGACAGGGAGGTCGCCGCGCGCGAGCCCCATTCGGCCAGTCCCCGCGCGAAATTACCGAGCTGATGGGCCACCGGATCGCCCACAAACGTCGCCAGTTCTTCTTCCAGGTCCGGCCTCGCCATGTGCAGTAGGTCCCGGAACTGGTTGGCGATGTCGGTATCGCCCGTGATCCGCACCTCGCCCTCGCGGATCAACGCCTGGGGATCGCCGCCCAGCAACCTGACCATGGCCAACGGTGAGCCGGCCAGCGTGGCGGCTGCTGCGCCGTCGCCGGTGCCCGTCACACGCACCTGGCCGTTTTCGGCTCTGAGTCGCAGCGCCAGCGGCGTGCCATCGAGATGCACGTCCAGCGCCTTGCCCTCCAGCGCCGCGACCATAGCCTGGGCCGTCGAGGAGAGGCCAATACCCCGGTTGATCAGCAATTCCAGCGGCCGGAACGCGGCGGCGGAGAAAGGCAGGTCCCGCGATTGTTCCATCGCCATCTCAGTACCGGTAGCCCACATGCAGTGCCACGATGCCCCCGGCGAGGTTGTGGTACTGGACGTCCTCGAATCCGGCGGCTTGCATGAGGCCGCGCAGGGTTTCCTGGTCCGGGTGCATGCGGATGGATTCGGCCAGGTAGCGATAGCTGGCAGCGTCCTGGGCAACCACTTCACCCAGCCACGGCAGAATGCGGAAGGAATAGAGGTCGTAGAACGGCTCAATGAGTTTTACGGCGGGCTTCGAGAACTCCAGTACCAGCAGGCGACCGCCGGGCTTCAGCACCCGCGCCATCTCCCGGAGCGCCGCCGTCTTGTCGGTGACGTTGCGCAGGCCGAAGCCAATCGTCACGCAGTGGAAGCTGTGGGCGGCGAAGGGCAGGCGCTCGGCATTGGCCTGCAGGGTCTGCACGTTGGCAAAGAGCCCCGCGTCCACCAGACGCCGGCGGCCGACGTCCAGCATGTCGAGATTGATGTCGGTGTGGCAGACGAGTCCGGCGGGGCCCACCTGGCGCGCCAGGCCCGCCGACAGGTCGGCCGTGCCGCCCGCCACGTCCAGCGCCAGGTCGCCGGGGCGCAATGCCGTCCTCCCCAGCGCAAAGCGCTTCCACAGGCGGTGCAAGCCCCCCGACATGAGGTCGTTCATCAGGTCGTAGTTGGGGGCCACCGAATCGAACACGGCGCGGACCCGTCCCGCCTTCTCGTCGGAGGGCACGGACTCGAAGCCAAAGTGGGTTTGTTCCATGAGCCGGCTATCCTAAAGGCCAGTTATCCTAACTGACGTACACGCTCGAACAGGCACACCGCGGCGGCCGCGGCGATGTTCAGCGATTCCGTCTGGCCCGGCATCGGGATCGCCACCACGCTGTCCACCGCGTCCAGCACGTTCCGGGACAGGCCGGCACCTTCGTTGCCGAAGACCAGGCCAATGTGCCCGGTCAGGTCCTCGTTGAAGACGGACTGGCGGGCGGCCAGGTGGGTGGCGATCAGCCGGCCCGGGAAGGCCGCCGCGAATCCACCCAGGTCGATCCCGGCGAAGCACTCCAAGTGAAAGTGTGCGCCCATTCCGGCACGCAGGACCTTGGGTGACCACAGGTCGGCGCAATGCGCCGACAGGTACACCTGGCGAATGCCCGCGGCGGCGGTAGAACGCAGGATGGAGCCCAGGTTGCCGGGATCCTGGACGTCTTCGAGCAGAACGCACGGCTCGGGATGTTCGGGCGCGGGCTGCCGGTCTGGAATGGGAATCAGCGCCAGGACGCCCGTCGGGGATTGCACCGGGGACAGGCGGCGAAAAAGCCCGTCGCTGAGTTCGACGCAGGAGACCAGCGGCTGGCTGGCGAGGAGGGCCGCCACCTCGGAGCGACTCTTCCCGGAACTGCTGACCAGCAGCTGTTGCGGCGGACCGATGCGCTGACGATAGCTCTCGATGAGATGCGTGCCGTCGAGCAGTGCGAGGCCCGCCTGCCGGCGGTCGCGGCTCGACTCGGCCAGGGCCAGATATTCGCGGAAGCGGGGGTTGTCGCTGGACGTGATGACGGTCATGGACGCGGTGGAGTCGGCCGGGCGGACGGTGGTGGGCACTGTACCGTGCCGGGCTGGCCACGCCACCCGTGGTCGGGACGCTTTCGTTACAATTGAAGGCTATTTCTCGCCAAGAATGACCCGAATGATGCGTCTCCCGCTGTCCCGCCGAGCCGCTCCCTCAGGGTTGCTGGTCGCACTGCTGGTTGCCGTTCTGGCCGCCTGCGGTGGCGGTGGGAAGCCCGAAGTCGCCGGGCCGACGCCGAGCCTCGTGGTCACCACGGTGGCACCGGTCCGGCAGCAGGTCGAGCGCACCCTGACGGTATCCGGCTCGGTGGCCGCCTGGCAGGAGATGTACCTGGGTGTCGAGCTCACCGGTATCCGCGTTGCGGAGGTGCTGGTGGAAGTGGGCGACAAGGTGCGGGCCGGGCAGCCCCTGCTCCGGCTCGACGCGCGCACTCTCGACGTTCAGGCCCGCCAGGCCCGCGCCAGCGTTGCCCAGGCCCGCGCCAATCTCGAACTGGCGAAGGCCAACGCGGACCGGGGGGCTACTCTCGTGAAGGAGGGGTTGATCTCGTCCAGCAATTCCGACGAACTGCGCGCGACGCTGGCGGGCGCGCAAGCCCAGCTCGCCACCGCGGACGCGGACCGGGATGCAGCACGGCTGCGCGTTGGCTTTGCGACGCTCCGTGCTCCCGACGCCGGCGTCATCTCCGCGCGGACCGTCCAGCCGGGGCAGATCGTTTCCTCGGGTACGGACCTGCTCCGGCTGATCCGCCAGGGTCGGCTCGAGTGGCGCGCCGAGCTGACCGAGGGCGACCTGACGAGGGTCGGTATCGGCACCACCGTCGAACTCACCAGTCCCGGCGGTGAGCGCATCACCGGCCGCGTGCGCGCCGTGTCGCCCGCGGTGGATCCGGAGACCCGTACGGGAATGCTGTATGCGGACCTTCCGGAGCCCGGCGATCTGCGCTCCGGCATGTTCGCCCAGGGCCAGATCCTCCTGGGTGCCGTGATGGCCACCGTGCTGCCGCGGGAAGCGGTGATCTTCCGGGACGGCTTTCCTTACGTGTTCGTGACCCGGCCTCCGGCTACTGCTGGCGCCAGCGGCGGCGCCAGTGCCCCGTTCAACGTGCAGCAGCGACGCATCACCGTGGGCGGACAGCGAGGCGACTTCACCGAGATCGAGAGCGGTGTCGGGGCTGAGGAACGCGTCGTGGTCCGCGGCGCCGGCTTCCTGAACGATGGCGATCTGGTGCGCGAGGTGGCCGGCACGCCGGCCGGCAAGCCATGAACGTCTCGCTCTGGGGCATCCGCAATCCGATTGCCGCCACACTGATCTTCGGCATCCTGTGCGTGGCGGGCCTTGTCGGTCTGCGCAAATTGCCCATTGCCCAGCTGCCCGAATTCGTCACCCCGGAGGTCACGGTCACGATCAACCTGGCCGGGGCCACACCCAGCCAGCTCGAGACGGATGTGACCCGCCGGGTCGAGGACGCCGTGGCCTCGATAGCCGCCATCGACAAGCTCACGTCCACCATCAGCGAGGGCGTGTCGAAGACCCGGATCATCTTCGAGCTGGGACGGGACATGGACCAGGCGTTCCAGGAAGTGCGCGATGCCGTCGAGCGGATCCGTCCCGAACTTCCCCAGGATATTGACGAGCCTGTCATTGCCAGGCTGACGCTGTTCGGCCCCACGCTCCTGGGGTACGCGGTGGTTTCCGAGCGCATGGCGCCCGATGAGCTGAGCTGGTTCGTGGACGACACGGTGCGCAAGGCTCTCTTCAGCGTCTCCGGCGTGGGGCAGGTACAGCGCACGGGCGGCGTGGACCGGGAGGTCCGCGTCAACCTCCGGCCTGATTCCCTACAGGCGTTCGGCCTCACCGCCGGTACAGTCTCCGCCCAGCTCGCCCAATTGCAGGTGGAGCTTTCCGGCGGACGCACGACGGTGGGCGGTGCCGAGCAGTCGGTGCGCACTGTCGCCACAGTGGGCACAGCCGCTGAGCTGGCCAACTATCCCATCTCGCTTCCCGATGGCCGCTCGGTGCGCCTGTCGTCGCTGGCGTCGGTCACCGATGGCATCGCCGAGCCGCGGGAGGCCGCCCTGCTGGATGGCAAGCCCGTGGTCGGCATCGCCCTGCAGCGCGCCGTGGATACCAGCGCGGTGGCGGTGGGGGCGGCCGTCCGCCGGAAAATCTCGGAACTGTCGGCGGCCTATCCCGACGTTCGCTTTGTTGAAGTCGCATCGGGCGTCGAGCCTGCCCAGGATTCCTACGACGCGTCGGTCGAGATGTTGCTGGAAGGCGCTTTGCTCGCGGTCGTCGTGGTCTGGCTGTTCCTTCGTGACTGGCGGGCCACCTGGATTTCTGCCCTCGCGCTGCCCCTGTCGGTGCTGCCGACCTTCGCCGTGATGAGCTGGCTGGGCTACAGCCTGAACCTGCTCTCGCTGCTGGCGTTCGCCGTAGTGATCGGCGTGCTGGTCGACGATGCGATTGTGGAGATCGAGAACATCGCCCAGCACCGGGCCATGGGCAAGTCGCCCCGGCAGGCCGCCATCGATGCGGCCGACGAGATCGGCATTGCCGTGATCGCCACGTCGGCAACCCTCGCGGCCGTATTCGTGCCCGTGGCTTTCATGCCCGGCGAGATCGGCATCTACTTCCGGGAGTTTGGCTGGACTGCGGCCACCGCGGTGCTCTTCTCCCTGCTGGTGGCCCGCCTGCTGACGCCGATGCTGGCCGCCCGGTTCATGGGCGAAAACACCATTGCCACCCACGAGCCCCGGTGGCTCCCGCGCTACCTCACGTGGGTCGAGGCGGCGCTGCGCCACCGGCTGCGGACGCTCGGCATTTGCCATGGGTGCCGGCATGCTGCCCGTGGCGATTGGCCTCGGCGCCGACGGTAATTT
>JBDSWH010000156.1:0-4123 GCA_039926785.1 Gammaproteobacteria bacterium | reverse complement strand
CACCGCTGCCCGGCCGCCGGCAGGGTCATTGCCGTGATTGGTGATTTTCCCCGCCCGGCTGGTGTTCGCCGTGACGTAGAGCACCACGCCGGAGCAGCCGGCAAATGCCTGGGTGAGGGTGGCCTCGGAATTCATGTCCACACCCGGATGCAGTGTCAGCAGGCCGGGCTGGCTGGCCTCGGTGGCCTTCAACAGTACCTCGAGTCTCGCCGCGGCCTGGGTGCCGGGGGTCCGGTACAGGGCGCGCACGCGGAAGCGGCGCGACTTCGCCAGTTCCTCCACGATGGCGTAACACTCCCAGCCGGTGGCGCAGGTCACCGCGATCAACGGAAGGTCCTGCACCGGTCGGTCCAGGGGCGGGCCGCGCTCGGCGCGGATCCGCAGCACGGACTCGACGAGCCGCTTGTTCTTCGCCTTGATGGCCGCCTGGGCCAGCCTTACTGCGGTATCCCGGTCCATTGCCCGCGTGCCTCGTTGTGGGGCAGGCCTCAGGGCGTCATCGAGCCTGCGATTGGTGAGTCCAGCCAGGTCCTGACGTCCTGGCCAATTTCCGCGCCCGCCTGTTCCACCGCCATGTGGCCCACGCCGGGATAGCTGATGAAGGTCAGGGACGGTGCGTCCTTGAGCAGTTCCTGGAACTCGACCGACTGGGAGATCTTCGCGGTGGTGTCGGCCTCGCCCCAGAGCAGCAGCACGGGAACCCGGATCGACCGCACCAGGCCCTCGATGTCGCCGGACTGGTACTGGGAGAGCCGGTCGAGCTGGGCTTCGCGCTGGCCTTCGCGGATCCAGAAGTCGTGCCACCGGTCAACCAGCTCCGCGGATGGCTTCGCCGGCGGGCCGAAGCCATCCGTCAGCATGAATTCCGGCAACGCGCGGGGCAGGATGTACTTGAGCAGGTAGGCAACCTTGGGCACGCCGCCACGGCGCTTCTTGTCCCGTCCCTCCAGCGAGCCGGGATTGAGCAGGACCAGCCGTTCCACGCGGTCGGGATGCGCGACTGTGTAGTGAATCGCCACCGTGCCACCCAGGGACGTGCCCCCAAACGTCGCCTTGTCGATCCCGAGCGCGTCGACGAGGCGCTCGGTGAGCGCCAGTGTCCGCGGCAGTGAGTAGTCTCCCGTGGGATCGGGGCCGGTGAGCCCGTGACTGCTCATGTCGAAGCGCACGACCCGATAGTGATCCTTGAGCGCGGCCACCCAGGGATCCCAGTCGATGAGATTGGAAAAGTTCGCGTGGATGAGCACCACGACCGGGCCCTGGCCCTCGTCCCGGTAGTGGAAGCGCACGCCGTCGATGGTCATGAACTTCGACGTGGCGTCCGCGTACTTCGCTTCGAGCTCTGCACCCGGGATATCCCGGTAGGCCCAAAGCGCGATACCGAGGCCGAGCAGGCCGAGCACGGCCAGTATAAGCAAGCTTCGTCCGATCAGTCTTTTCATGCGCGGATTCCAGGGGTTCGCACCCGGTTCTGGTTGGAGAGTAGTCACGGGCAACGCTGCGCACTGTAACAAAATGTATCCACAGGCTGGTCCGGAGGCCCGTCTTTGCGATACTTGGCCGACCACTGTCCTTGGGATTTCAACGCATGGCCGGCACCGAATTTGGCATCGTGATGGAACCGTCGCCGGGCTACACGGCGCGCCTGGCCGCGGAAATCGAGGCCCTCGGCTTCGACGCACTGCTGTGCCCGGATACCCAGTGCCTGACTCCCGATCCCTACGGGCAGCTCAGCCTGGCCGCTGCACGCACCAGCCGCCTCATGCTCGGCACGGGCGTAACCAACCCCCTCACCCGGGATTCCTCCGTCACTGCCGGCGCGTTCGCGACGCTGCAAAAGGAGTCGGGTGGCCGGGCGCGTTGTGGCATCGGCCGCGGCGACTCCTCGGCCGCCCACATCGGGCGGCGCAATGCGACGACCGCGGAGCTGCGAACCTACATGGAGCAGGTGCGCGCCTACCTGCGTGGCGAGGTGGTGACGCGGGGCGAGACCGGCAGCCGCATGCGCTGGCTTCAACCCGGCGAACTGCCGGAAGTGCCACTGGACCTCGCCTGCACGGGGCCCGCCACCATCCGCATGGCGGCTGATCTGGCAGACCGCGTCAGCTTCGCCGTGGGCAGTGCGCCGGAGCGGATCGAGTGGGCGCTCACGACCCTGCGGGACCGTCTGAAGGAGACCGGCCGCGACCGCGCCACGTTGAGCGTCGGCGCCTACGTCACCCTGGTCTGCGACCCGGACGAGCAGCGCGCGATCAATCTCGCCCGGATGATTTCGGGGATGGTGGCGCACTTCGCCGGCATGAAGGACTCACCCGTGGACCACCTGCCGCCCCGGCTGAAGTCACTGGCCATTAGCATGAAGTCCGGCTACGACATGGCCCGCCACGCCCAGAATGAGGGCGCGCACCTGCAGATGGTGAACGACGAGTTCGTCGACTGGTTCTCCATTTGCGGTCCGCCGGCCAAGTGCATTGATCGTCTCCAGCACCTGATCGGGCTCGGCCTCGACCACGTCTACCTGCTCGGCGGTTCGCCCGTCCCCTCGCCCCACGGCGCCCGGCAGGAAGCGATGGTGGCGCAGACGCGGCTGTTCGCGGAGAAGGTGATGCCGCGGCTGCGGTAGGGGCGCCGGGGCGGCCCTCGGGAAGACGTGGCCTTTACGCTATGTCGCCAACCGAACAGACGGCATCCCAGCAGTCCTAGACAATTCGCCAGACCCGAACCTTCGAAAACTCCGCATCCATGCCCGTACTGTCCACTGTTTCCCGCCTACAGGCTCCGCTACAGGGCAGCGAAAAGCTGCGCCTGCGCCTGCCGGTGGGGCCGCCGCGGCCGGGTCAGCTGATCATGACGCAACACGGCCCGGAATCGACGTTGTGGCGCATCGACGCCATCCATTCCAGTCCGGATGGCGCGGTCAACGAGGTCACGCTGGTTCCCGTATTTCTGTGATGACTGACGGTCAACGACGACTGACCAACTGCATCGACAGTAACGCGAAGTAGACCGCCAGCGCACTGAGCAGGTGCTTCAGGCTGTGCCCGCTCAGCACGCCGATAGCCGCGTGGATGGCGACGTCGAAGTACTCCGCGAGTTTGGCGAGAGCGTATGCACCCAGCGTGGCCCAGAGCCAGGAAGCCCTCAAGCCGTTGCCCGTCCGGGTAACCAGCATCAGGGGAATCAGCACCATCGGCCGGAACTGCACCAGCCCGTAGGCCCGCAGGTCGCCGCGCCCCTGCAGTTCGGTCCAGTCCCAGTACATGACCGAGAGCACGCCGGCGAGTACGAGGGGCCACAGCAACCGCCGGCCGAGCGGCGCCGACACCCGGTCGCCAATCACCATCGAGAACAGTGCCATGAAGGCGAGGGTCATGGGCAGCCGGTCCCAGACGAGGGTGTTGCTGGTGGGCGCGTAGTGGTAGTAGGACGAGCCGATGCCGACGAGAGTGACGCCGACGCAGAACACCAGGTAAGTCGGGCGCGGGATCGTCGGATGAAGTACGGGAAGGGCAAGAAGCCCCCAGGCGCCGACCAGCAGGAAGGGAACGTTCGAGGCCACATTCCAGAAGTTTGGAACTCCGAACAGCGGGGTCTGGTCCGCGAACTGGTGGTAGCCGGCGTCCTGCGGAATGGCCGGCATCATCAGCGCGACGGCAATCGCGGCAACAGTAGCGACGACCAGCATCCAGGGCTTCATGCGGGCCAGCCTAGCTAACGACGCTCGCGGCTAGTGTCTCGCCGATCAGCGTGTCCTTGCGCAGCCACTGTTCGTGGAGCCAGTTCTGTACCTGCTTGCGCACCCGCGGATCACCCGAGTAGTCACCGGCGCTGAATTCCTCCGGAATGGAGAGTCGCTCCACGCGCACCACAACCTTGTCGAGGTCGCCCCGCAGGAACTGCCAGAAGGAGGGGGCGCCACCGGGGTACACGATGGTCACGTCGATCAGGCAATCAAAGCGGTGTCCCAGGGCATGCAGCGCCAGTGCCAGGCCGCCGGCCTTGGGCTTCAGCAGGTGGTGGTAGGGCGAGTTCTGCGCCGCGTGCTTCGCCGGAGTGAAACGGGTGCCTTCCACGAAATTCATCACGCTGGTGGGCACCAGGGCGAACTTCGCGCAGGCCCGCC
>JBDSWH010000155.1:0-8871 GCA_039926785.1 Gammaproteobacteria bacterium | reverse complement strand
GGATGCCCAGGTCGAGCAGGCGCGGCAATTGGCCGACAAGGCGCAGCGCGACCTCGCCCGCAGCACGAAGCTCCGGGCCGACGAGGTCATCAGCGAGGAGGAGCTGGAGGCGCTTCGGACGCAGGCTGCCGTTGCCCAGGCCGCCCTCAGGGCCGCCGAGTTCAATCGCAACTTCTCCAGTATTCTTGCGCCCCGTGATGGTGTAGTGCTGCGCAAGCTCGTGGAGGAGCGCGAGTTCGTACAGCCCGGCAAGGCGGTCCTTGTCGTGGGCCCGAAGGCGGGGGGGTACATTGTGCGAGCCGGACTGTCTGACCGGGATATCGTACGGCTGCGGCTCGGCGATCCGGCCGTCGTGACGACCGACGCGTTCCCCGGAACGGAACTCGCGGGCAGGGTCACAGTCCTGCCGGGCGCTGCCGACGCGGCCAGCGGCCTGTTTGGCATCGAGGTCGAGTTAGCCCCGGCGCCGTTCCGTCTGGTCAGCGGCCTGGCGGCGAGGCTGCGGATTGATCCGGCCATCGCCAGCGAAACCACGTTGCCCTACGCCCCAATCGCCTCCGTCATCGAGGCCAATGGCGCTGAGGCGGCAGTGCTCGTCGTAGAGGGTGGCGTTGCACGCAGGCGTTCTGTGCGCATTGCCTTCATTGCGCCCACGTCGGTCGCCATCGCGAGCGGACTCAAGTCCGGCGAGTCCGTCGTCACGGACGGGGCCCTGTACCTCAAGGACGGCGAAGCAATCCAGGTTGCCCCCGCGCCTGCCAGCCCATGACCCTGCTTGAGTACCCGATCCGGCAATTCCAGCCAACGCTGGTTGCCTTCCTGTGCCTGGTAGCCCTGGGCGTGTACGCCTTCCTGGCGGTGCCCCGCGAGGAGGACCCGTATTTCAAGATCTCGGCATTCTTTGTCACGGTGGTGCTTCCGGGTGCAGACCCCATCGATCTGGAGCGCCTGGTCGCCAAACCCATCGAGGACAGGCTGGCCGAGCTCGACGACGTGAAGGAGATTGAAAGCACGGTGCGGGACAACGTGGCCGTGGTGATCGTCAGGTTCGAGGCCTTCACCGAACCCGACAAGAAGTACGACGAGGTCCAGCGAGAGGTCAACGCGCTCCGACTGAGCCTGCCCGCGGAAATTTCCCGCCTGGAGATCCGGAAGTTCAGCCCGGCACTCGTCAACACTGTCCAGTTCGCGCTTGTCTCCGAGACAGCGACGTACAGGGAACTGGAGGACCTCGCCCGGGAACTCAAGGACCGCTTGAAGGCGGTCGACGGCGTGCGTACTGCAGAAAGCTGGGCCTTCCCGGCGCGCGAGCTTCGCATTGAAGTGGACCTGCGCCGGATGGCTGAACTGAACGTGACGACCAGCGCGCTGCTGGCCGCCATGCAGGGCGAGAACAGCAACATTCCTGCCGGGACGATCGACCTGGGTCCCCGGACCTTCACGCTGAAGACGTCCGGGAGCTACCAGTCCCTGGAGGCAGTTCGCGACACGGTGATCGCCGCCCGGACGGGCGCAATCACTCGTGTCCGGGACGTTGCTGAGGTGTTCTGGGCCGACCAGCCCCTGAGCTACACAGGCCGGTTCAATGGCACTCGCGCTGTCTTCGTCACGGCGAACCAGAAGGACGGTTACAACATTCTTAAGGTCCGCGACAGAATTTCGACCGTCGTGCGCGACTTCGAGGCCGGGATTCCGGGCCGCGTAAAACTCGAGTGGGGCTTCGACCAGTCCAGCCATGTGGCCAGCCGCCTGAACCGCCTTTCCCTCGACCTTGCCATCGCCATTGCACTGGTCAGCATCACCCTCCTGCCCCTCGGTCTGCGCGCGGCCGGTATCGTGATGGTTTCCATTCCGCTGTCTCTCTCCTTCGGACTGGCCTGCATCTACTTTCTGGGCTTCTCGCTCAACCAGCTCTCGGTTGCCGGTTTCGTGCTGGCTCTCGGCATTCTCGTCGATGATTCCATCGTGGTCGTCGAGAACATCAGCCGGCACCTGCGGATGGGCTACAGCCAGGCCGAGGCGGCATTGAAAGGTACGCAGCAGATCTTCCAGGCCATCCTGGGCTGCACAGCCACGCTCCTGTTCGCGTTCCTGCCATTGATGGTTCTGCCAGAGACCGCGGGAAAGTTCATCAGGGTCCTGCCCACGACGGTCATCACGACCATATCCGGCTCGCTGCTCATCGCGCTCTTCATCATCCCCTTCATCGCGAGCCGGGTCCTTCAGCCTACCGCGGAGGCCTCGGGCACCCGGTCGCTGCAGCATCTCATGGGCCTGATCGAGCGCTGGTACCGCCCGGCCCTCGAATACTGTCTTGCACGTCCGGTGCGCACCGCCGTAATAGCCATCGGCGGATCACTGGCGCTGACCGCCGTCCTGGTGCCGGTGGTGGGTTCGAGTCTTTTCCCCAAGGCCAACACTCCCGCCTTCCTGATCAAGATCGAGACACCCAACGGCTCGAGCCTGGCGGCCACCGACGACGTCCTGCGCTTTGTCGAGGCCCGACTGGCCCGGATGCCGGACGTCCGAAGCTACTTTGCCAACCTCGGCCATGGCAATCCGCAGATCTACTACAACCAGGTGCCCCGGGAAGACGCGCCAAACTATGCCGAGCTGTTCGTCCAGTTGAACCGCTACAGCACCCGCGGGACGCCGAGGGATCTCGAAGCGCTACGGAACGACCTCGCCAGATACCCGAACGCGCGGATCACCGTGGATGAATTCGTGAATGGGCCGCCGATCACCGCACCAATCGCCGTGCGGGTCGTCGGCTCCGACCTTGGGGCGCTGGAAAGCCTGTCGCGCGACGTCGAAGCACTGATTCGCTCCGTTCCCGGCACCAGGGACGTCGACAATCCCTTGCGCGTGCCCCGGACCAATCTGCGGCTCGCCGTCGATCCGCAGAAGGCCAGCCAGTTTGGCGTTCCGACCGCAGCCTTCGCTCAGGCCGTACGGCTGTCCGTTTCCGGTATCGAGGTGGGCAAGTACAAGGAAACCGACGGCGAGCAGTATGGCATCGTCGTTCGATCGCCCGTTGGCGCGCGACCGGGTCTCGACGCACTGTCCGAGGTCCGCGTTCCCGGTGTCGATGGCCGGTCCTTGCCCCTGTCGCAACTGGCGGTACTCGAGTTCGAGAAGGCTCCCACTCAGATTCAACGCTATGATCGCCAGCGGTCTGTGACGATCAACGCCGACGTGGAGCAGGGCCTGAACACTGCCCGGGTGACAGCCGCGGTCGTCCGGAAGCTGGAGGCCTTTGACTGGCCGCGAGGCTACCGGTACGTCCTTGGCGGCGAGGCCGAGTCGGGATCGGAATCGTTCAGCGGGGTGGGCACGGCAGCCATCGTGGCCCTGTTCGGCATTTTTGCGGTGCTCGTTATCGAGTTCGGCAGCTTCAAGTCGACGCTTATCGTGCTGACGGTCGTGCCCATCGGGCTGTTCGGCGGTTTCCTGGCGTTGCTGCTGACAGGCAACAGTGTCTCGTTCACGGCCAGCATCGGGCTCATCGCGCTGCTCGGCATCGAGATCAAGAATTCCATCCTGCTGGTCGACTTCACCAACCAGCTGCGTGCCCAGGGCATGGCGCTCGATGAGGCGATTGAGCGAGCGGGGGAGACGCGCTTTGTGCCAATCCTGCTCACGTCCGCCACGGCGATTGGAGGCTTGCTGCCGCTGGCCTTGCAAAACGTCGGGCTGTACAGCCCGATGGCGTGGGTCATCATTGGCGGCCTACTCACCAGCACCTTCCTGGCCAGGCTCGTGACGCCCGTCATGTACAAGCTCTTTACACCCGAGGTCGAGGTGAAGGCCGCCCCGTTCTCTTAGCTGTCGCTGCGATATTCGTGACGGGCTTCACGCCAACGGCGCGCTTTCGGCGCGACGATCAGGCCGCCATGAACGAATCCAGGCGTAGCCCGTCAGGAGCACACCCGCACGGCGACACCGTCCGCCTGCGTCATGGACTGCATTTCAATAATTGCGAGGCGACGGGCTATCACTCGCTGGTCTATCTCGACTACTTCTGCCGGGATCTGGGGCCGTACCTGCTGGCCGTCCTGCGGGAACTGGAGACCCGCGCTTCGATGGTGCTGGCCGGCGAGCCGCGCCGCCGGGTGCTGGCGCTGCTCTACGACCGGCAGGACGCCGAACCCGATGGCCTGGCAAGCTTCTTCATCCAATGCACTGATGCGGAGTCGCCCGGGCAACTGGGCTTCGGGCACGTCGGATCAGGCCACATGGGCATCACTGATCCGCCAGTCTGGCAAGAACACCTCAACGACTTCCGTGAGAATATCTGGGTCACCGTCGTCCGAGAGAGCCGTAAGACACTGCGTCGCAGCCCTGGCAACTGAGCTCCGCTCAGAGCTTCGCCAACTCGTCCCGCACGTCGGCGTTGTCGGGCGCAAGGTCCAGCGCTTTATCCAGGGCCTTTCTGCCCTCGTCCTTCCGGTCCAGTGACACAAGGACCCGGCCGATATAGAGCCAGGTCTCGCTCTCCCCGAAAACCGGGCCGCTGGATCCCGTCGGCCGGGATGCCACGAAGAGTTGCTCGGCCCGCCGCAGCCCGACGAGTGCGCGTTCTGTGTTGCCACCGAACATTGCCGGCGTCAGGAAATCGCTGACAGCGCCCTGGAACACGACCCACGGATTGTCCGGCGCCAGCTTTACCGCGGCTGACATCTCGCGTCGGGCAGCGATACCGCGCGTGGCAGCGCGCATGACGTAATAGTTTGCACTGGCACCGAGGCACGATGCGTAGAGGGCGCGGGCCTGTGCATAGTCGGTTCGTCGCCCGACCAGCGGCTCCAGCTCCGTGATGCATTGTCCCAGGTAGTCCCGGGCGCGGTCCTTTGTGATACCGGGTATTGCGGACTGCCGCAGTCGGGCGAACGCGGCGTAGTAGGTGGCCAGATCAGCCTCGCCGGAATTCGTGCCGGCCCTGGCCAGCGACGCGACGATAGCCTCGAGCGCCTGACTGTCCCGGGCGTTGTACGCCTGCTGGATCTGATCCCGATAGGCCGCGAGATTCCCCGCAGCCAGCGAGTGCACGGTGGCGAGCAGCCCGACGAGGGCAATGGCGACAGCGCCGGCGAATTTCACGGCGATTCCCTCAGTGGGTCAGGTGGCGGTTGGCGACGAGCGGGCGCGCAAGGCGCGCTTCAGAAGACGACCCACGGCTTCGGCGAGCGGGGCGTCCTCGGCTGCCAGGCCCCGCACCGACAGGTACACGCGGCTGGTGATCGGGATCTCGGTCCACTGCTCCGCCGAGCCGGGAGGATTGCGCCGCGCACTCAGCGTGGGCCGCACCTCGAGCTCACGCAGCAGTTCGCCCAGTTCGGTATCGGCGACGGCGCTCTCGGTGCTACCCGTTGTGTGGATGGCCGGCGCGGCCGGCTGTGCGGTGGCGGGGTCCAGCGCGGGTAAGCCCGGGTGGGTGTCGTCGTGATGAGATTCCGGTGTGCCGGGGGTCGCCGGCCGGTCTGGCCCCAAGCGCTTCCGGATACCCGCGTCGGCCAGGCCGTAACTGCGCCGCTCGCCAGTCGGCCCGCTAGCCGCTGGAGGTGCCGCCACAGGAGGTGCTGGCGGTGCGGGCGGCGCAGCTTCCTCCGCAAACAGCGCGGTCAATTCCGCGACCGGCAGGCCCCGGTCGAGCAGGTCCCGGATGCCGGCGGCTTCACGGACCGCAAGGGCCCGCCGCATCTCGGCCAGGGTTGCCGTGAGCAACTGACCCTCCGTCTGCAGGTTCCTGACACCCTTGATGAACAGCAGGCGGGTCAGGCACTCATCGGGGTAGCGGGTGTGTGGGCCCCGGCGTCCGACCTTGGGCAGCAGGCCGGACTGGATGTAATAGACGATGGTGCGCCGGTCGAAGCTGGTGGCCTCGACAAGCTCGGCAAGCGAATGGCTGCGGGGGCTGGACACGTGAGCAGATTAGTGGGCAGTATAGACACTGTCAACTTGTGGCAAGTCTCCGGCGTCCGGACGCCGCGGTGAGGAATGGCCGCGATCATCGCCGAATGTGTCTCAATATTGTGGCTATATTGCTGTAACTCTCTGGGGCAGTACTAGGATAGGCCGTAAATGTTTCCCCTCAGCGACGAAAATCCGCACTTCCTCACGCCTTACACGACCTACGCTCTGATCGCGTTGAATATCGCCGCGTGGATATTCGTGCAGGGGTTGGGCATGGAGCCCCGCCTCGGGGCCTCCGTGTGCACCTTGGGCTTGGTACCCGGCGAGTTGCTTCAGACACTGGCCCCGGGCACGAGTTTCCAGGTGGGGCCGACGGCGTTCTGCACGCTCACCGATACGCCCAACTGGCTGACAGCCATCACCCACATGTTCCTGCACGGTGGCTGGCTGCACATCATCGGCAACCTCTGGTTTCTCTGGATTTTTGGCAACAACGTCGAGGACTCGATGGGGCACGTGCGCTTCGCGGTCTTCTATGTGGCCTGCGGGCTCGCCGCGGCTCTGGCCCAGATTCTCGCGGACACGACGTCCGGAATTCCGATGGTGGGGGCATCGGGCGCCATCGGTGGCGTCATGGGTGCCTACGTGTTTCTGTACCCGAAGGTGCGCGTGAAGATGCTCATCTTCCTGGGCTTCTTCGTCACGACGTTTACCATTCCCGCCTTCTGGATGCTGGGCTACTGGTTCCTCGCGCAGCTCGTGGGCGGCGTGGGCTCCATCGGCGCCCAGGGCGGCGGCGTGGCTTTCTGGGCGCACATCGGGGGATTTGTAGCCGGCGCGGTACTCATCCTGTTCTTCCGGGATCCCGAACTCGTGCGCCGGCACCCGCACCGGGGCTGGCAGTCCGGTTAGCAGTCTGTCGCCGCAGCCGCTAGAGGTGGCTGATCACCCGGTCCACCTCGTCGGGGCTGCCCAGGATCACCGGGGTGCGCTGGTGGATGCCGGTCGGCTGCACATCCAGGATACGTTCGTCGGGGCCGGTCAGCGCCTTGCCGCCTGCCTGCTCGACGAGCCAGGCCATGGGATTTGCCTCGTACATCAGTCGCAGCTTGCCTTGCGGCGCCTTCTTCGTGGGCGGGTACAGGAACACGCCGCCTTTCAGGAGGATGCGGTGCACGTCGGCCACCATCGCGCCGGCGTAACGACTTGAGTAGGTCTGCTCCTGGGCCCAGGCCAGGTAGTGCTGGTAGCCCTCCGGGAACGTGAGCCGGTTGCCCTCGTTCACCGAGTAGCTCTTACCCGCGGGGGGAATCCGGATGCCTTGCTGGACGCGCACGAACGCGCCGATGGCCGGGTCGAGCACGAACAGGTCCACGCCCGCACCCATCGTCAGGGCGAACACGGTGGACGGCCCGTAGAGTATGTAACCGGCGGCGACCTGCTCACGACCGGCTTGCAACAACGAGTCCTCAGCGCGGGTGGCACGGCGATCATGGCGGAGGATGCTGAAGATGGTACCCACCGAACCGCAGACGTCCAGGTTAGACGAACCGTCCAGCGGGTCGAACAGCACGCAGTAACGGCGCTCGCCGCCGCCCTCGTTCCGGAGAATCACGGGCTCCTCGTTCTCCTCCGACGCAACAATGGCCACGCCCTGACGACCGCCCAGTGTTCGCAGCAGGATTTCGTTGGCGATGACGTCCAGCTTCTGCTGCTGTTCACCCTGCACGTTCTCGCCGCCGACATGTCCCAGAACGTCCTCGAGGCGGGCGCGCCGGACCTGCGAGGCGATCATCTTGGCGGAAATGGATAACGCCGACAGGATCCAGGACAGCGTGCCGCTGGCCTCGGGGTGATGCGCCTGCTGCTGCAGGATGTGACCCTGCAGCGTGATGATTTCCCGGACATTCGTGACTTGTCCCGCGGGAATGGTCATGGTTGCTTCCTTTTTTTCGCGCGCGTTAGCTTGCCATGGCAGAATGTTGGCCGGTACCGCCGAGGCGCTGCTTATGTCGCTTGTTCATTCAATGGTCCTGGTTTCCCGCCTGCCGATTCTGGCGCTGGTCGTTGCCACCAGCCTCGGGGGCGTCCTGATCACGTCAACGGTTGAGGCTGCGCAAAAGCAGGTGGCTGCTCCCGCCGCACCCAAACTTTCCGGTTTGAAGGCCCGGGTTGGCCAGGGCGGGCGGGTTGACCTCGCGGCCTCGTCACTAACCTCGTCTGCACTCGCCGCCCTGCGGCCGGGCTACGAGAACCTGAAGCCGCGGGCTCGCACCACCGCGGAATAGCGGCTGCCGGCCGTCAGTCCACGTACAGGCGGTATCCCGCCCCGGGTACGGTCTGCAGAATCTCAGGATTGGCCGGGTCGCGCTCAATCTTCTGACGTACCCGGTGCACGAGTTGCTTGAGCAGCTGGCGGTCGCCGGCGCCGCGATGGCCCCACACCTGCAGTAGCAGCCGTTCGGAACTGACGGTGTGCCCGGTGTTAACCAGCATCAGCTGCAAGAGGCGCAGTTCCAGTTTGGTCAGCCGGATCGCTGGATGGGTATCGACCTGCAGGGTGTGTTCCTCGACATCCAGCCTGAGCCTGCCGGTGCTCACCGGGGAACTCGCCTCCATGCCGGCCCTGCGGAGCAGGGCCTTGACGCGGGCCAGGAGCGTGCGCGGGCTGAACGGTTTGTTGAGGTAGTCGTCGGCGCCGATTTCCAGGGCCCGTACCAGGTCTTCCTCCTCGCCCCGCACCGTCAGCATCATCACTGGCACCCGGGACTTGCGGCGAACTTCCTCGCATACCTGGAACCCGGTCAAGCCCGGCATGTTGATATCCAGGATGAGAAGGTCTGGCGATTCCGCGGCGAAAATGCGCAGGGCAGCCGTCCCGTCGGAGGCCTTCAGCGCGAGAAAACCGGCTTGAGCGAGCGTGAACGCAACCAGTTCGAGCAGATCCCGGTCGTCGTC
>JBDSWH010000154.1:0-9297 GCA_039926785.1 Gammaproteobacteria bacterium | reverse complement strand
GAAGGTCTCGTGGTCCCCAACCAGGCGTCCGGCTATACCGTACCGCCGGTTCCGGCCGTTGCCGCAAAGGGCGCCGCCTGCCTGTCCCGGCCTCCCGATTACTTCCGGCAGGACGCGGCACCGCCCGCCAGTGCAGCACCGCCCGCCAGCGTGCCGGCGCCGGATTCGGCACCGGCGCCGTAGGCGATTGAACGCTGGCGCCTGCCTGGGCTACCCTGCAGCCCGCTTGCGACCTGCCAGCAGCACGAACTTGAGGAGAGGTGGCCGAGTGGCTGAAGGCGCACGCTTGGAAAGCGTGTTTACGGTAACCCCGTAACGTGGGTTCGAATCCCACCCTCTCCGCCACCCATGTCCACCTGCAGGCCACCCCGCAGGCCGATCTCTACGTCGACGGGGTTGCCGTGCGCATCCTGCGCAAACCGATCCGGACCCTGCGTCTGGTCGTGAGCACGCCGGACGGCCCGGTGCGGGTGTCCGTACCGCTCCGCATCGGCGACGAGGTGGTCCGGCGCTTTGTCACCGACAAGCGCCGGTGGATCCGTAAGCAGCAGATTCGCCTCGCGGCGCGGCCGCAGCCCGTGCCCGCCCTGACGGACGCCAAGCTGGAGCAATTGCATCGCACGTACAAGGCGGCGCTCCATGCCGAAATCCCGCTTCTACTTGCCCACTGGCAACGGGTAATCGGCGTCGCCACGACCGGTGTTCGCGTCCGGCGCATGAAGACGCGCTGGGGCTCCTGTAACACACGGACCCGGCGCATCGCACTCAACACAGAGCTGGCGAAAAAACCGCCGGGCTGCCTGGAATACGTGCTGGTTCACGAACTCGTGCACCTGCTGGAGCGCGGCCACAACAGTCGGTTCTACGGGTATCTGGACCAGTTCCTGCCGGACTGGCGCGATCGTCGGGTGCAGTTGAATCAGTCCCCGGGGGCGTAAACCCGCTAGTCGCGCACGAGCCGGACGATCTTCGATCCGGCAGCGTTCTCCAGCAGAAGGTAGATCTCGCCCTTCGGGCCGACTTCGATGTCCCGGAAGCGCGCCAGGTCCTTCAGCAGCACTTCCGTATGGACGACCTGGTTGTTCTTCATTTCCAGCCGCAGCAGGTCAGTTGCCCGGAGCGTACCCATGAGAATGTTGTTCCGCCAATGCGGGAAGGCACGCCCCTGGTAGAAGACGAAGCTCGAGAGCGCCGGGGACGGGGTGAGGTCCAGCACCGGGGCCTCGGCGTCCTTCGGGTCCAGTGTGATGCCGAGCGCCTTGCTGACGTCCACCGGCCGGCCGTCGTAGTTGATGCCGCTGGTGATGAGCGGCCACCCGTAGTTCCGCCCGGGCAGCAGCCGGTTCAGCTCGTCACCGCCCCGCGGACCCATTTCGCTGCTCCAGGCTTCACGGGTCTTCGCGTTCCACTCCAGCCCCTGGGTACTCCGGTGGCCGTAAGTCCAGATGGATTTCAGGGCACCGGGGGTGTTCACAAAGGGATTGTCCCCGGGAATCCGGCCGTCGTCGTACACCCGGTGGATCTTGCCGTAGGGCAGTCCGAGATCCTGGATGCCCATGAACTCCAGCGCGCCCTTCATGCCGATGCTGAAGAAGACGTGGCCCTGCCCGTCGAAGGCCAGTCGCCCGCCCGCCGCCAGGTCGGACGTGTCGGTGTAAGACTCGGGATCGGCCTGCCAGATGACCTGTTGGTCGACCCACGCGCCGTCCCGGATCCGGCCGCGGATGATCCGGTTCATGGAGACGGGCCTGTGGGACTTTCGACTCGCCGTGTTGCAGTCCGTGCAGCGGTCGGTGTGGTGCAGGTAAATCCAGCCGTTCTGTGCGTACAGTGGGTGGAGTGCCACGTCCAGCAGCCAGCCGAGACCCATGACCTGGCCCAGGAAGACCGTGGAGTCGGCATAGACCGGCGGGGTGCCCGGGATCGGCGCGGACCGGCGGCCATCCGGGTCAATGATGCTGAGGCCGCGCATCCGCTCCGCCAGCAGGATCCGGCCGTCAGGGAGCAGCGCGATCGAGAAGGGCATCGGGTCCAGTCCCTCAGCGACGGTCTCGATGCGAAACTTGTGCCGCTCACTCGTGCGGGTGCCTTGCGAAATGGCAAGAGGAATCCCGTCGCGCTTGTCCAGGATGGTGGTGCCCTGGCGCTGCTCAGCCACGTAGAGCGCCAGGTTGTGGATCTGGCTCTCGTTGAGCGTCGGCGACCAGGCTGGCATCCCCTGGTCCCGATAACCCCGGGCGATGCTGGTTGCAATCTCGGGCAGGGTGGAGCCGTGGAGCAGTTCCACGCCGACGAGCGGGCGGCCGAGCGTTGTGCCGCGGAGGTCCTCCCCGTGGCACGCGCCGCACTGGTCGTTGAACTGCTTGACGAAACTGTCATGCATGGGAATCTTGCTGAGCGCTTTCCAGTCGACCTTGGCAGGGTCGAAGCCCTGCGCGCGGACGACGGAGCCTGCCAGGACCAGTGCGGCTAGCAGGCCGACGGATGCCAGGGCATGCTGGCGTGAGGGTTTAGGCATGAGCGCTCCTTCGCAGCCCATGATACCGGCGCGTTAATTTCGATGCAGGACATGCCGATGAACGTTGCAGTAATTCGGGCGCTCGTCGCCAGTGATGAAGCCAGGTGGCGGCCTCTCTGGCGCGACTACCTCGAGTTTTATCAAACGGATCTCTCCGACGAGGTGACGGGCTGACCTGGCAGCGACTGCTTGATCCCCGTGAGCCACTCTTCGCGCTGGTGGCAGAGCAGGGCGGCATGCTCACGGGATTTGCGCATTGCGTGCTTCACCGGGGCACCTGGTCACTGACTCAGCACTGCTACCTGGAGGACCTCTTCGTCGCCCGCGAGGCCCGGGGGGCTGGCCTGGGCCGCACCCTCATCGATGCGGTCTACCGGGAAGCCGATCAACGGGGGGCCGACCGCGTGTACTGGGTCACCCACGAAAACAATAGCGCCGCGCGGGCGCTCTACGACCGGGTGGCTCGGCGCAGTGGCTTCATCCAGTACACGCGGGAACCCTAGTCCGTCGTGGAGCCGCGGCCATGTCCGTCGCGCTGCAAGGCCGCTGGCCAACTTGCCCAAACAGGGCCCACCGCATACCCTGTCGGCGGGTCCGCGCTGGTCCCCCCGCGGCGGCTAGCCGTGAACCCCGTCAGGTCCGGAAGGAAGCAGCGGTAGCGGTAATGCCGGGCGCCGGGGTGCGGCTGGCGCGGGCTCACAAATTGCATTGCAATTGCATTCCCGGGACCCTGCGTCACTGAACTGAACCTATGGCCTACCTCGCGCTCGCCCGCAAATGGCGTCCCAAGACCTTTGCCGATGTGGCGGGGCAGAGTCACGTGGTGCGGGCACTCGAGAACGCACTGAATTCCGGCAAGCTTCACCACGCGTTCCTCTTCACCGGCACCCGCGGTGTTGGCAAGACCACCATCGCCCGCATTTTCGTCAAGGCGCTGAATTGCGAACAGGCCGTCAGTGCCGAGCCCTGTGGCGAGTGTGCCAGTTGCCTGGCGATCGACCAGGGGCGTTTCGTGGATTTCCTGGAGGTCGATGCCGCGTCCCGGACGGGCATCGACGACGCCCGGGAACTGCTCGACAACGCCCAATACACGCCGGCGGCTGGCCGGTTCAAGGTGTACCTCATTGATGAGGTCCACATGCTGTCGAAGCCGGCCTTCAACGCGCTCCTGAAGACTCTTGAGGAGCCGCCACCCCACATGAAGTTTCTCCTGGCCACCACCGACCCCCAGAAGATTCCAGTCACCGTGCTGTCCCGCTGCCTGCAGTTCAATCTGAAGCGATTAGCCCAGGCCACGATCGTCGAACGCCTGGCCCGGGTATGCAGCAATGAAGGCATCGTCATGGAGTCCGGCGCCATCCTGCGGCTTGCGCGGGCCGCGGCAGGCAGCATGCGTGATGCGCTGAGCCTGCTCGACCAGGCACTGGCATTCGGTGACGGCAGCCTGCGCGATGCCGACGTGGCCGAGATGCTGGGCAGCCTCGACAAGGTCCGGATTAGCGCCTTGCTCGATGCGCTGGCCGCGGCGGATGCGGTTGGCATGCTCGGCCAGGTCCGGCAGCTCGACGAGCTGGCACCCGATTACAGCGACGTGCTTGCCGGACTGGCAACGCTTCTCCAGCAGGTGGCTGTCGTCCAGGTGGCCGGTGTTGACGCGCTCAATGCGGAAGGCGGCGAGATTGATCTGGTGCAGCTCGAGCGCCTCGCGGCCCGGATGGCTCCCGAGACCGTACAGCTCCTGTACCAGATCGCGGTCATCGGCCGGCGGGACCTGGCGCTCGCGCCCGACCCGCGCACCGGCTTCGAGATGGCGCTGCTGCGCATGGTGGCCTTTCACCCGGAGCGGCAGCAGCCGGCCGTACCAGGGGTGCCGCCAGTCGCGCCAGCGCCATCCGCTCCGGCCAGACCCGCTACCCCGCAACCCCGGAAGACGGCGTTGGTCAGCGGGGAAATCGGTGACTGGTCGGCGTTTGTCGAAACGCTGAATCTGGACAGCGGTGCGCGTCAGCTGGCGGCCCATTGCGCGCTCGTCGCCCAGTCGCCCTTCGAGATCCGACTGACCCTGGCCAAGCGCAATGATCACCTGTTGACCGATAATCTGCGCAACCGCCTGGTTGTGGCCGTCCAGGAGCGCCTCGGCAGCACGGTCAAGGTGCACTTCGCTACGGCCGAGGCGGCGCGGGATACGCCCGCCGCCCGTCAGGCCCAGACGGAGGACGAAGAGTTGCGCCTGGCCCGTGAGCGCATTGCCGCCGACAGCAACGTACGGCAGATGGCCGAGCTCTTTGGCGCCGAAGTCGTTCCCGAATCGATCCGCAAGAACCCGCCACCCCGGAAGTGAGCAGAGAATGAAACCCGACATTGGCAGCCTGATGAAACAGGCCCAGAAGATGCAGGACCAGATGCAGAAAGCCCAGGCCGAGCTCGCCGGCCTGGAGGTGACCGGCGAAGCGGGCGGTGGTCTCGTGCGTCTGCGGATGACCTGCAAGCACGAGGTCCGCCAGGTCACGATCGATCCCGCGCTGGTCGGCGACGACCGGGAGATGCTTGAAGACGTCCTGGTCGCTGCGTTTAACGACGCCCTCCGCAAGGTCGAGCGGACCGTGCAGGACAAGCTCGGCGGCGTGACGGCGGGTCTGGGCCTCCCGCCCGGCCTGAAGCTGCCGTTCTGACGGGAGCACCGGCCGTGGCCTTTACCCCACTCCTGCAGGACCTGCTCACGGCGCTTCGGTGTCTGCCGGGCGTCGGCCCCAAGTCGTCCCAACGAATGGCGTTCCACCTGCTCGAGCGGGACCGGGACGGAGCCCGGCGCATCATCGGGGCACTGGGCGCAGCGCTCGACCGTATCGGCCTGTGTGCCCGGTGCCGCATGTTTGCCGAGACCGAAGTCTGCGGGATTTGCGGGGATTCCCGGCGGGATGCCGCCCTCGTGTGCGTCGTCGAAACCCCGGCGGACGTCATTGCAATCGAGGAATCGGGCGTCTTTCGCGGCCGGTATTTCGTACTCCTGGGCCGGCTGTCACCCCTGGACGGAATCGGTCCGGACCAGCTGGGGATACCGACGCTCGAGGCGCAGCTGGGTGACGGCATCACCCGGGAACTGATCCTGGCCACCAGCGCCACCGTGGAAGGCGAGGCGACCTCGGGCTACCTGGCCAGCCTGGCCCGGGAGCACCGGATCCGTGCCACCCGGATCGCCCACGGCGTTCCCATGGGCGGCGAACTGGAGTACGTGGACGCCGGCACGCTGTCGCACGCGATCACGGCACGGACCCCGGTGCTTGCGGATCAGTAGGGCCGGTCACCGGCCTGTTTAACCAGATTCATCAGCCGCCGGTAGCTCTCATAGCGCCGGGGATCGATCTGGTTCGCCGCGACCGCCTCCTGTACCGCGCAATGACTTTCCCGCAGGTGGCCACAGTCGGTGAAGCGGCACTGGCGGCCGTGTTCCTCGATCTCGATGAATCCGCCGCTGATGGTCCGGCGTTCCGGAATGGCGGGAACGAAGTCCCGGACGCCGGGCGTGTCCACGAGGCCGCCGCCGTCCGGCAGGGGATGCAACACCGATGCGGTGGTCGTGTGCCGGCCTTCGTCGCTCGCCAGCGAAATCTCTCCGGTGAGCACCTCAACGCCGGGCACGAGCGCATTCAGCAGCGACGACTTCCCGACGCCCGACTGGCCGACGAGAATTCCTGTGCCGGTGCCCAGCCACGCCCGCAGGTTTGGCAGCCCGTCGCCCGTCACCGCCGACACCGGCCACACCGGGCAGCCAAGGGTTTCGTAGAGCGCCAGTGCTCCCGTGGGCAGCGGCGCCCGGTCCGACTTGTTCCAGGCGATGGTGCTGGAGGCGCCCATGAGCCGCGCCGCGCACAGGTACCGGTCGGTCAGGAAGAGATCGGGTGCCGGAAGGGCGGCCATGACCACGACCAGGTGCGAGACGTTGGCCGCGATGGTCTCCACCTGGCCGCCGCGGCCTGACAGGCGTTGAAGCTCGTTGTTCCGGGGTTCGATGCGCTCGATGACCACGGATTCCCCACGGCCGGCGCCCGTGAAGTGCACCCGGTCGCCGCAGACGACCCGTAGCTGCCGGCCACGGATCATGTAGGGCAACCGCGTGCCATCGGCCCGGGCGAGAATGCCGCGACGTCCGTGCGCGGCCACCACCAGAGCGGCGGCAGGCGTGCCTTTGCTAGAATCCGCCGCGTCTGCCGGTGTGGGTCTCATCCGGAACGCTTTGTCAGTTGAGGCCCAGTTGAGGACCAGTAGAGGAGTTTGGTTGGCATGGATTTACAGTTGGACCGGCTGATCTGGATCGATCTTGAGATGACCGGTCTCGACACGCAGCGCGATACTATCATCGAGATTGCCACCGTCGTGACCGACCGGGAGCTGGAGGTGGTGGCTGAGGGTCCCGTGCTGGCCATTCATCAGCCTGACGCGGTGCTCGCGGCCATGGACGAGTGGAACACCCGTCAGCACGGCAAGTCCGGCCTCATTGAGCGGGTGCGCAAGAGCGCCGTGACCGCCGCCGAAGCGGAGCGGCAAACGGTGGAATTCCTGGCACCGCTTGTGGCAGCCAACGTGTCACCCATGTGTGGCAACAGCATCTGCCAGGACCGGCGCTTCCTCGCCAGGGAAATGCCGGCTCTCGAGGCCTGGTTTCACTACCGCAATCTCGACGTGTCGACGCTGAAGATTCTTGCGGGCTTGTGGGCGCCCCAGGTACTGGCGGGGGTCGCGAAGGGCAACGCCCACCTCGCGCTGGCCGACATCCACGATTCCATCGCGGAGTTGCGCCACTACCGCCAGCAACTCCTCATCCCGCCGCTGTGACGAACAGTCCCACCGTACAACCGAACCCCACCAGCCAGACCAGCGAGCGCAGGGCGGACAGGTCGGCGATATAGCAGAGGCCGTGCGCGATCCGGCCCACGACGAACACAACGGCGAGTGTGCTGATGGCGGGTTGGGGCGCGCTGCAGGCGTGGGCGATGATGACGCCCGCGGCGAAGGGGGGAAACGCCTCGTAGGAGTTCTGCTGGGCGAAGTTGGCCCGGGCCGGCCATCCGGAGAGCGAACCCAGGAATTCCCGGGGGCGGGCGTTGTCATAGCCTTTGGCACCGGACTTGGCGACGCCTGCCCAGATAATTGGCAGCAGTGCCGCGACGAGCACGCACCAATACGCAAGCGTCATGGCTGCACCTCCTCGGTCATCAGAGGGTCCGGGTCATCCGACTGTCTCTCCTGCCAGGAACAGCCAGGTTTCAACCACAGAATCGGGGTTCAGTGACAAGCTGCCGATGCCCTGGGCAACGAGCCAGCGAGCCAGATCGGGGTGATCGGACGGACCCTGCCCGCAGATGCCAATGTACTTGCCTTCTTTCACGCAGGCGTCGATGGCCATCTTCAGCAGAACGCGAACGGCTTCGTCCCGCTCATCGAACAGCCCTGCGACGAGGCCGGAGTCCCGGTCGAGTCCCAGCGTCAGCTGGGTCAGGTCATTCGAGCCGATGGACATGCCGTCGAAGTACTGCAGGTACTGGGGGGCGAGCAGGGCGTTGGTCGGGACTTCGCACATCATGATCAGGCGCAGCCCATGCTCGCCGCGCCCGAGGCCATTGGCCGCCAGCAGCGTCGTGACGTCCCGGGCTTCCGCTACGGTGCGCACGAAGGGCACCATGACCTCCACATTGGTCAGGCCCATGTCTTCCCGGACGCGCTTGAGGGCCCGGCATTCGAGTTCGAAGCAGGGCCGGAAGCTCTCGGCCAGGTAGCGCGACGCGCCGCGGAAACCCAGCATGGGATTCTCCTCGTGGGGCTCGTACTGCTGGCCGCCGATGAGGTTGGCGTACTCATTGGACTTGAAGTCTGACAGCCGGACGATGACCGGGTTCGGGGCAAACGCCGCGGCGATGGTGGCGATGCCCTCCGCGAGGCGGGCCACGAAGAACTCCACCGGGTCGCGATAGCCGGCCATCTGCTCACGGATGACCTCGCGGAGCTCCGGCTGCAGCGTGTCAAAGTCCAGGATGGCCTTCGGGTGCACGCCAATCATCCGGTTGACGATGAACTCGAGCCGGGCAAGGCCGACGCCGTGGTTGGGCAGATTCGAGAAGTCGAAGGCGCGGTCCGGATTGCCAACGTTCATCATCAGCTTGACCGGGATGGCCGGCAGCCTGCTGAGCTCGATGCGTTGCTGCTCGAAGTCCAGCATGCCCTCGTAGACGAACCCCTCGTCGCCCTCGGCGCACGAGACGGTTACGGGTGTGCCGTCGGCGATCCTCTGGGTGGCGTCGCCACAGCCGACCACGGCCGGTATGCCCAGCTCGCGGGCGATGATGGCGGCGTGGCACGTACGGCCACCGCGATTCGTGACAATGGCGGAGGCGCGCTTCATCACCGGTTCCCAGTCGGGATCGGTCATCTCGGCAACCAGAACTTCGCCGTCACGGAGCAGGCCCATCTCCGCCGGACTCGCGATGAGGCGAGCCTGGCCAGCGCCAATGCGCTGCCCGATGCTTCGCCCCTTCACCACGACCCTTGAGCGCGTTCTCAGGCGATAGCGGAGTAGTGTGTTTCCTGTCCGGCTCTGGACAGTCTCCGGCCGCGCCTGGAGGATGTACAACTGCCCGTCGAGGCCATCCTTTCCCCACTCGATGTCCATGGGCCGGCCGTAGTGCTTCTCGATGAGCAGCGCCTGGCGGGCCAGCTCTTCGACGTCGCCATCGTCCAGTGAGAACCGGGCGGCGTCCTCGGGGGCCACCGTCTCGGTGCGTACG
>JBDSWH010000153.1:0-2684 GCA_039926785.1 Gammaproteobacteria bacterium | reverse complement strand
AGGGGACGTGATGTGGGAATTCACCGATACCGATGACTCCAACATGGGTGTAGCCATCCCGCAACCGACGATTGCCCGCATGTACAACGGCAAGTGGGCGGCGATAGTCGGCAACGGGTACAACAGCGGCGGGAATGCCGAACTCTTCATCATCGACCTGGAAACCGGCGCCAAGCTCAAGGAGATCGATACCGGCGTCGGTGGCGACAATGGCTTGACCAGCCCCACCCCGGTGGACGTCGACGGTGACCGCATCACCGACTACATCTACGCGGGCGACCTGCAGGGCAACATGTGGAAATTCGATGTGACCGGCGCTTCCACCAGCGACTGGAAAATCGATTTCGCTGGCGCGCCGCTGTATACCGCCTGCAGCGCTGATCCCTGTACCGGAACCAATCGCCAGCCGATCACGGCGCGGCCCGAGGTCGGCATCAGTCCGCCGGCAGGGTACTTCGTCTACTTCGGCACCGGCCGCTACTTTGCGGTCGGCGACAATGGCGTGGGTACCGGCGCCAATTCCGTCTACGCCATTCGCGACAAGAACGAGAAAGGCACGCCATCGCCAGTTCTGCCGACGGGGGGCCGCTCCACCCTCGTGCAACAGTCCGTCCTCAACGAACAGTACCTGACGTTCGGTGACTACAGTGAGGGCATCCGGGTCACCACCAACTACCCGATTACCGAAGGCAACGACGGCTGGTATTTGGATCTCCCGACATCCGGCGAGCGTCAGGTCAGCACGCCAATCCTTCGGGGCGGCCGGCTGATCTTCACCACCGTGATTCCGTCGGGCGACCAGTGCTCGGCCGGTGGCGAATCCTGGCTGATGGAAATTGACGCGCTGTCCGGCTCGCGCCTTGCGGAGTCGCCCTTCGACCTGAATCGCGACCGTTCCTTCGACATCGGGGATTTCGCGCTACTGGATCCCAACGATCCGGACAGCCCGCTGGTGCCGGTGAGCGGCCGCAAGTCCACGCAGGGCATCATCAAGACGCCCGGCATCGTGACCGACGATCGTATCGAGTACAAATTCGCGTCCGGCAGCGCGGGTGGCATTGACACGACCATCGAGAACGCGGGCAAACAGCGAGGCCGCCAATCCTGGCGCGAGATCCAGTAATGAGGAGCAGAACCATGATTTCGGGTCCCAGACAGTGGGCAGTGGCCTTCACGCTTGGCAGTGCGGTGCTGGCGGGCGGTGCGGGGGCCGCCGACGAACCGGAACCCTTACAGGCCAGGCTCGAAATTGTGGACATGGCCAGCCGGCAGGTGCAGGCCGACGGAGTGACGTACGCCCTGTCGAGTACGGTGAGCGTGCAGCGTCCGGGTCTTACCGGCCACTACGGACTCGGTGATCTGGACGCCGGCATGAACGTGGTGCTCGACCTCGTGGAGCCCGGGGCCGAGCTCCCGGTGGTGAAGCGCATTGTCATTCTGGCGGAATGAATCGGGGAGCATGCAGATGAAAACCCGGCCTTCCATGGGCGGCTTTACGCTCGTTGAGTTGCTGATCGTCATGGTCATCGCCAGTATTCTCGCCATGATCGCGGTTCCAAGCTACCAGGCCAGTGTCATCAAGAGCCGGCGGGCCGATGGCCGCGTCGTCCTGAACGACACGGCCCAGCGCCTCGAACGCTGCTATACCCAGTTCGGGGCCTACGATGCGGCGGACTGCGCCATCTCGGACGGCGAAGAGATCCAGTCCGTCGAAGGTTTCTATATCGTCACCGTGGCGGTCCCGGATGCGGCGACCTACACGTTGACGGCCGCCCCGAACGGCGCCCAGGAAAGTGACGACGATTGCGGCAGCCTGGGCCTGACCAATACCGGCGAACGATCCATCACGGGCGATGGCGAGCTGGAGCGCTGCTGGTAGCGTTTCAGGCGGCCCGGTCGACGAAAAAACTTACAAATCGATGCGGAGTGATCGTCGGGAAACCATACATTTGGCTCGTAAATAAAGCGGCGAATAATGTCAGGAAGCCAGTCACAAATGGGGTGTTGTGGTAGATTGGCATCCATCCATAATTCACCTCGACGGCGGGAACGACGAAAAATGAAATTCCGAATCAAACTGGCTGCACTCCTTGGATCCCTTCTGGTTGGGCAGGCCGCCTGGTCCATTCCGGCCACGTACACCATCGATGACGCGTCGCTTCCGGGCAACTCGGCGAGCTGGCTGTACCGGGTCAACAACTCCTGCAACGCGGTCAGTGATCTCGATCTGAACGGCAATCACGTGAACGACACGCTGCACTTTTGTGGCAGCACCTACTACCAGGCCAACGGCACGATCAGTGGCGACTGGGACGGTGAGAAGCTGACCAACATTTCGGGAACCCTGCTCGATGGCAAGGTCCTCGGCGGCAGCCTGGGTGGCGCCTTCTACGGTGCGGGTATGACGCCCCTCTGGAGCTTGGTCACGGACCTGTTCGGTACGTTCCTCTTCGAAGAGTTTGATCCGGCGGTTAACGTCATCACCGAAAACACACTGACCCTGTGGGGCCAGAATCTGGTCGCCTACGGCCTTCGCGAAAGCTGCGCCCGTGCCGCCGGTCCTGGCACCACGCCCTGCAAGGCCAAGGCGGTCGACCTCTATTACAGTGCGACGGCGGTCTCCGAACCGGCCACCCTCCTGATGCTCGCTCTCGGATTGGGTGCCGCGACCTGGTCGGTGCGGC
>JBDSWH010000152.1:0-6093 GCA_039926785.1 Gammaproteobacteria bacterium | reverse complement strand
ACCGGTGGACCAGCGGGTTTCGCGCCTGCTCCGCACCGAGATTGCAGCCGGCATCACGGATCTCGCGGCCTATGGGCGCTTCCAGGACCGGGTACACGCCACGAAGCGCCGACTGCTGGCTTTCCTGGTCGAGGCGCGGAACGCGGGAAAGCGGGTGGCTGGGTATGGCGCGCCGGGCAAGGGCAATACGCTTCTGAACTACTGCGGTATCGGCACGGATTTCCTGGAGTTCACGGTGGACCGGAATCCGGCCAAGCAAGGCACATGGACGCCCGGCACGCGCATTCCAATCCTGGACCCGGATGCCATCCTTGAGCGACGCCCGGACTTCGTGCTGATCCTGCCCTGGAACCTGCGCGACGAGATCGTGCAGAAAATGAGCGCGGTCCGGGACTGGGGCGGCCAGTTCGTCGTTCCCATTCCGACCGTTGAAATTATCTGAGTGGCGTCGTGGGGCCGTTGACGAATCCGGACGGCGCAGCCCTGTACCAGCTGGTTCGGGACCTTTTTCCCCTGAACAGGAGCATCACTGGCGGTGGAGTTCGCGAGACGCTCGCGCGCCTGGGCGACGTGGTACCCCTGACGGTCCACGAGGTGCCGACCGGCACTGCCGTACTCGACTGGGAGGTGCCCGCCGAGTGGAATCTGCGCGCCGCCTGGATCGAGGGTCCGGATGGCCGGCGCATCGTCGACGCCGCAAACCACAATCTCCACGTGGTCGGCTACAGCACGCCGATCCACGCCGAATTCCCGCTGCAGGAGTTACAGGCGCACCTGCACTCGGATCCAGCGCGTCCGGATGTGATTCCCTACAGGACCAGCTACTACTCGCCGGCCTGGGGTTTCTGCCTGACCGACCGGCAGCGGTCCGCGCTTCCGGACGGGCGATACCGGGTGCACATTGACGCGGAGCTCCGCCCCGGCAGCCTCAGTTACGGCGAGTTCGTGCTACCCGGGACGTCGACCGACGAGGTGCTCGTCTATACCCACACCTGCCACCCGTCTCTGGCCAACGACAATGCGTCGGGCATGGCAGTCTGTGCCTTCCTGGCACGCTGGCTGTCCACGGCACCCCGCCGCCTCAGCTACCGCGTAGTGTTCGGGCCCGGCACTATCGGCTCGATCACCTGGCTGGCCCGGAACCGGGACGTGGTGCCGCGGATCGTGGGTGGCTTCGTGCTGGCCCTGGTGGGCGATCCGGGTCCACTGGTCTACAAGCGCAGCTGGTCCGGCGCCAGCCTGATCGACCGGGCGGCGGAGGCCTGGTTGCGACGCGAGCGCCGGTCTGCCCGGTTCATGGACTTCTCGCCCTGGGGATACGACGAACGGCAGTTTGGGTCGCCGGGTTTTCGCCTGCCCGTCGGCCGGCTGACCCGCTCGGCGGAGGAGGGCTACCCGGAGTACCACTCGTCTGCTGACAACCTGGCCCTGGTTCGGCCCGACTCCCTGGCAGACGCGCTGGTTGCGGCCCAGGCGATTCTCCAGCTGGTCGACGCCAATGCGCCCCTCCTGAACCTGAGTCCCTGGGGCGAACCCCAGCTCGGCCGGCGCGGTCTCTACCGATCCCTGGGCGGGCCGGCCAGCCCGGAGTTGCAGCGGGCCCTGCTCTGGGTGCTGGCCCTGGGTGACGGGGAGCACGACCTCGTCGACGCCTACAGCCGTTCCGGGCTGCCGCTTGAGGCGATCCTGGCCGCCGATCGGGCCCTGCGCGGGGTCGGCCTATTGGGCTAACATGGGGGCCGAAATAACAATGCATTATGTCCAGTTCTTCGCGTGAAATCCGTGGACTATTTTGTGGCCGGTTCGGGGTCCTGGCCGCTACGATGGGCGTTAAATACCAACATTAATCGCCGCCTGTTTTCCCCTTAAGGCACTTGTCATGAAACTCCCGACCGCCAAGGATCGTTGCCCGTGAATTGGGGCAGTGCCGCCGTGCGCCGCCTGCCCACGACGGTGCTCGCCCTGTTTCTCGTTGATGCGGCCGTTGGTGCCGTCGCCTTCTATTTGGCCGTGGCCCTGCGCTTTGGCTTTGACTGGGGGTTGGTGGCGCAATCGGTCGGCCCGCTGCCCTTGCGAGCCCTCACATTCACGGGTTGTCTCCTCGTGGGATTGCTGAGCATGGGGCTCTACCGTCCCCGGCAACGGCCCACGCGGTCGGAGACGGCGGTCCGCGCGTTTCTCGGTGCAGGGGTCGGCAGCTTCTGCAGCATCGTGCTGTTTTACCTGGTGCCAGTCGTCAGCTTTGGTCGGGGAGGCCTGGCCCTGGCAATGATCATAAGCGCCTTGCTGGTGTTCGCCGTGCGCCTTGGCACCCTGAGGATTCTGGACTTCAATCCGATCAAGCGACGCGTGCTGGTGGTGGGTGCCGGGGAAGCGGCGGCCAAGATCCGGCGGCTTCGCCGCCGCTCTGACCGTCGGCGATTCGATGTCGTCGGTTTCATTGCGGTGACGGCAGAGGAGCGGCGGATTGCCGTCGAGCTGGACATCGAGCCGCTGCTCACGCCCGAAGAGGCCCGGGCCACCCGCCGGCTCGATGAAATCGTGGTGGCGCTGGATGACCGCCGCGGATACCTGCCCCTCGAGTTCCTGCTCCACCAGAAGCAGCGGGGCGTGCCCGTCAGCGACGTCATGGACTTTCTCGAGCGCGAGACCGAGCGGCTGGACCTGGACATCCTCAGGCCAAGCTGGCTTCTGTATGAAAAGAGCAGCCAGACCGATATCCCCTACCGCTGGCTGAAGAGGCTCTTCGACCTGGTATTCAGCTCCGTTCTGCTGCTTCTGACATCTCCAGCACTGGTCTTGACGACATTGGCGATCTTGATCGAGGAAGGGCACAAGGCGCCGGTGTTCTACCGCCAGCGACGGGTTGGACGCCACGGTCGCGTATTCGACCTGATGAAGTTCCGGAGCATGGGGGTCGACGCGGAGGAGGGTAGTGGCCCCCGGTTTGCGTCGACCAACGATGTCCGGGTTACCCGGATCGGTCGCCTGATTCGCCGGTTCCGCATCGACGAGCTGCCCCAATTGCTGAATGTCATTCGCGGCGACATGAGCGTGGTGGGGCCGCGGCCGGAGCGCCCCGAATTCGTGGATGTACTCTCGAGGCAGGTGCCGTTGTACTTTTACCGGCACGGGGTCCGTCCCGGGCTCACCGGCTGGGCGCAACTCAACTTTCCCTACGGCGCCTCCATGGATGACGCCCGCGAAAAGCTGACCTACGACCTCTACTACATCAAGAACACCAACATCGTCACGGACCTGCTGATCTTGCTGCAGACGCTGGAGGTGGTGGTCTGGGGGCGTGGCACCAGTATGTCGGGCGGCGCGCGGCTGAAGCCGATGGAAGCCGGGGCGGAGCCCCCGAGCCTCGGCGTGGTGGAATCACGGAAGCAGGACGCGGCCTAGCTAGGTCAGTCCCGGCAGATTCCTGGTGTCGGCGTCGTCGTTGCCGGTCGCCAGCATGGCCGCCTTGGCCGTGTCTTCACCGGGGTCCGCGTGGCTCTTTTCCTCCATCGCAGCCCGGGTGATGGCCTTGCCGGCCCGCTTCCGCTCCAGGTAGAAGACGACGTCCACCTGGCCAAAGGAAATGATGTCGCCGGACCGGAGCAGGGCTCGCGCCCGCCGCTTCTGGTTGACCAGAATCCCATTCCGGCTGTTGAGATCCTCGACCACGTAGATGCCGCCGATGCAGTCGATCAGAGCGTGACGCCGGCTGACTTCCTTGTCGATGATGACCAGGTCATTGGCATTGCTGCGGCCAACCACAAACGGGAAGCTACGGGCTTCCGCCTGCTCAAGAAGTTGCCCGGATCGGTAGACCATCAGGCTGACGTTGTCTCCCCCCGATGGCGCCGCAGAGGCCTCGGACTCCTGCTCGCGAGGGGGGTCTTCCTCAAACCACTGCCAGCGCAGTTCGTGCACCACGTTGTCGATGACCTCGAGGTCGACCCGGCGCCGGTCCTCAACCATGCAGGCCGTTAGCGCGGTATCGCACAGCGTGTTGATGAGGCGCGGAATGCCAAAGGTCAACCGGTGCACTTCCCGGAGCGCTTCGGGCTCAAAGATATCGTCGGCCTTGCCCCCCGCGATTTCCAGGCGGTGTTTGACGTAGTCGAGAGTTTCCGATTCGACCATGGCGTCGAGGCGCTGGCGCAGCCGGGCCCGTTGCCGGAGCTGCGTCAGTCCCGGGGCGTCCAGCAGGTCATCGAGGGATGGTTGTCCAGTGAGAACGATCGAGACGATCCGGCGGTCACTGGTATCGATGCACGAGAGCAGGCGCAGTTCTTCCAGTGCGGAGGACGTCAGGTTCTGGGCCTCGTCCACGATGATCACGACGTGCTTGTCGCGCCGGTGCTGCTCCAGAAAGAAGGAGCGCAACGTGTCTAGGAGCATGACCTTCTTCTTGGTGTAGTTCGGCATGCCGAACTCGGATAACAGCGCCTGGAGCAGCTCGATGTCGGACAGGGTCGTGTGGAAGAGCTTGGCGGTGACGTAATCGGGCCCCAGTTCCTCCATGACCGTGTTCAGGATGGTCGTTTTGCCGATGCCGATTTCGCCGGTGATGATCACGAACGTGTCGTGATTCATCAGCGCGAAGCGGACATTCGCCACCGCGCGCGAATGCTGATCCGTCATGTAGAGGAATTTTGGGTCCGACGTGAGGTCGAACGGCCGGCAGTCAAGATTGAAGAACTTTTCGTACATTCCCTGTCGTTCTTCCCCTCTGCGGTTTGCAGAGCCGCGGTGGCAGTATAGCCCGGCTGGCGCCGTCCGTTTTGCCAGACCAGTCCGTCCTGTATATCATGCCGCCCGCGGGCGATTAGCTCAGTGGTAGAGCGCTGCTTTCACACAGCAGAGGTCGAGTGTTCAATCCACTCATCGCCCACCATCTACCAGGCAATTCCCTCGTAGCTGCCCGCCGATCGGCCGGCCGACACCCGCGCAAAGTCCACCACCACCTGGCCCGGACGGGGCTGGCGGACTGCCGTTTCGAATTCCGGGGAGTTGTGGCTGACCACGAGCACCTCGCCATGCTGGACGACCTCGTCAAGGGTGGGTGCCAGCAGTTTCGCAATGTGCGGGATGTGCCGGAAAATGAACTCCCGGTTGGCGCCCATCAGGCTCGCCAGGCTCACGTTCCGGTCATAGATCCGCAAGTCATAGCCCTTGCCGAGCAGGCGCTCCACGAGTTCGACCATGGGACTTTCGCGCAAGTCATCCGTGCCCGGCTTGAAGCTCAGGCCCAGCACGCCGAGGGGCCGCCGGCCATGGCGGGTCACCATGTCCATCGCGCGCTGCAGGTGCACCTCGTTGCTGTCGAGGATGGAGCTGATGATGGGGAGCTTGAGATCCAGCTGACGTGACTTGTACGTCAGGGCCCGCACGTCCTTGGGCAGGCACGAGCCACCAAACGCAAAACCCGGCTTCAGGTATGTGGGAGAGATGTTGAGCTTCCTGTCCTGGCAGAAGATGTCCATCAGTGGGTGGCTGTCGATGTCCAGCTGCTTGCAAATGGCCCCGACTTCATTGGCGAAGCCCACCTTCAGCGCGTGCCAGACGTTGTCGACATACTTCACGAGCTCGGCGGTCTCGAGGCTGGTTGTGATCTTCGGTCCCGGCAGCGCTGAGTAAACCTGCTCGAGGGGTTTGGCACTGTCCGGGCTGAGGGCGCCAATGACTGTCTTTGGGGGGTTGAAGTAGTCGTTGACCGCTGTGCCTTCGCGCAGAAACTCCGGGTTGTTGAGGAGCGAGAAATCCCGGCCCGGCTCCATGCCCGACGACGCTCGAAGTGCTGGCAGCACGACCGACTGCATCGTCCCGGGCAGGATCGTGCTGCGGATGACAACCGTATGTGGCCTGCGAAGGCCCTTCATGACGGCGCCGATTTCCTCGCACACGGCCTGCACGTAGCGGAGGTCGAGGCTGCCATTGGCGGCGGAGGGCGTGCCGACACAAACGAAGGAAATGTCGGAGCCGGCGATCGCGGTTGTGGCATCCGTGACGGCCGACAGGCGTCCTTCTGCCACGCCGGAGCTGATCAGTTCGTCGAGGCCGTGCTCCACGATGGGCGACTTGCCTTGGTTGATCAGGTCG
>JBDSWH010000151.1:0-13077 GCA_039926785.1 Gammaproteobacteria bacterium | reverse complement strand
TCACCGACTATGAGGTTCTGGTGGCGGAAGACCGGGACAGTGCGCTGGCTCAGCTGCGCCGGCACGAGCCGCCCGTCGTTCTCCAGGACCTGGGCTTGCCCCCGGATGCCGAGGGCGTCAGTGAGGGCTTTGCGGCTCTCGAGCAGGCGCTGGCGCTGTTGCCGGACACCAAGGTCATCGTCGTCACCGGGCACGGCGATCAGGAGAACGCGGTGCGCGCCGTCGGTCTTGGCGCCTACGACTTCTACCAGAAGCCGGTGGACACGAACACCCTGCACCTGCTGGTCGATCGGGCCTATCACATCTACGAACTGGAACGGCAGAACCAGCGGCTGTTGCAGCAGCAGAGCTCGTCGCCACTCGACGGCGTGGTGGCGGCCAGCGAGCAGATGTTGCAAGTCTGCCGGATGATCGAGAAGGTGGCGCCAACCAACGCCACCACATTGCTGCTCGGCGAGAGCGGTACGGGCAAGGAAGTCCTTGCGCGTGCGTTGCATTCCCTGAGCCCCCGGATCAGCAAGGGCTTCGTCGCGATCAACTGTGCTGCCATCCCGGAAAATCTCCTGGAGAGCGAACTGTTTGGCTACGAGCGCGGTGCCTTCACCGGAGCCGTCAAACAGACGCCCGGCAAGATCGAGCATGCAGATGGCGGCACACTGTTCCTCGACGAGATCGGCGACATGCCGCTGGCACTGCAGGCCAAGCTCCTGCGGTTCCTGCAGGAGCGCGTGGTGGAGCGGGTCGGTGGCCGCGAGGAGATTCCCGTAGACGTCCGCGTGGTCTGCGCCACAAACCAGAACCTGGACGTCGGCATCAAGGAAGGGCGCTTTCGCGAAGACCTGTACTACCGGATCAGCGAGATCACGATCCGCATTCCCCCTCTCCGGGAGCGGGAAGGCGGGTGCCGGATCCTCCTGGCGCGGACTCTGCTCGAGCGCTTTGCCGCCCAGCACCGCCGGCAGTTCCGCGGCTTCAGCCCGGACGCCCAGAATGCGATCGAGAACTACGGCTGGCCCGGCAATGTCCGCGAAATGGAGAACAAACTGAAGGGCGCCGTGATCATGGCGGAAGGCCGCTATGTGACGGCCGCAGATCTGGGACTCGCCGCCGATGGTGAGCAACAGCCGAATGTGAATCTCAGGGAGGTGCGCAAGGAAGCCGAGACCGGTGCCATCCGCAACGCCCTCGCCTACGCAGATGGGAATATCTCCAAGACGGCCCAGTTGCTCGGTGTGACCCGACCGACGCTCTACGATCTGCTGGAGAAGTACGGCATCCAGTACGACAAGGAGCGCGGGTCCTAGTCCATGGGCTGCTTGAGCAGCCGGCGTTCCCAACTGAGAGCGGTCCGGACGATGAAGTCCAGGTCGTCATGTCGCGGTTGCCAGCCGAGCACTGCCCTGATGCGCTCGGCCCGGGCCACCAGCACGGCCGGGTCCCCCGGTCGCCTGGACCCCTCGCGTCGCACGAGCGGCGCCCCATTCGCACGGTCTACGGCATCGATGACTTCGCGGACGCTGTAGCCGTGGCCGTAACCGCAGTTCAGCACCGTCGGGGAGCCGCCATTCCGCAGGTACCGCAGGGCATCCAGGTGGGCCGTGGCCAGGTCTTCCACGTGGATGTAATCGCGTACCCCCGTGCCGTCGGCAGTCTCGTAGTCGGTGCCGAACACCTCGACGTGAGGACGCCGGCCCACCGCCACTTCGCAGGCGACCTTGGTCAGGAGGGTGGCCTTCCGCGTGGACTGGCCGATTCTGCCGCCCGGGTCGGCGCCGGCCACATTGAAATACCGGAGCGCCACGTAGCCGAAGCCGTGCGCCGCGCTGGCGTCGCGCAGCATCCACTCGCTCATGAGCTTCGACGTGCCGTAGGGGTTGATTGGTGCCGTGGGGCTGTCTTCCGCCGCGATCCCACCGGGAGGTACGCCATACACGGCGGCCGTCGACGAAAAAATGAAGTGGCGGATGCCGGCCTGGGCTGCACACTCGATCAGGTTCCGGGTGGCGCAGGTATTGTTCGCGTAGTACTTGAGAGGGTCCGAAACAGACTCCGGCACGATCGTATGGGCGGCAAAATGCAGGACAGTGCGCACCCGGTGCTGAGCGAGCAGCTGGCTCACCACATCTCGATCGCCCGTATCCCCGACGACCAGCGTGGCGCTGGCTACGGCCGAGCGGAAGCCGGTACTGAGATTGTCGAGGACCACCACTTCTTCCCCGGCTTCCCCCAGCTGGCGCACGACATGACTGCCGATATAACCCGCGCCGCCGGTGACCAATACAGCCCCGTGGTCAGAATTCCCTGTCGCCATTCGCCTCATGTCCTGATCTGTGGCTCGTGCCAGTCTAGGGGAAAATCAATGCCAAGGGCCGCGGAACCCGTCTCACTGTGACAGCGTTGGTGTCTCGGTCGCTGCTTCGCGATGATGAACCCGCGGCGTGGGAGGAATGGCGGCCGCGCCGTGCTGCCTTGCCCGTACTGCTGGCCTGCGATCATGCGTGCCCGCGGGTCCCGGCGGCGTTGGGTGACCTGGGGCTCGCGCGCCCGGAATTTTCCCGGCACATTGCCTTCGACATCGGGGCCGCCGACCTGACCCGGATCCTTGCCGGCCTTCTGGAAGTACCCGCCATCCTGTCCGGCTACTCCCGGCTCGTGGTGGATTGCAACCGGCATCTGCACGATCCGTCGGCCTTCCCGGAAATCAGCGACGGCGTGGTTATCCCCGGCAATCGTGCGCTGAATGCGGAGGCACGTACGGACCGTGTCGCGGCGCTCTACCGGCCGTACCACGATGCGATTGCCAGCGCTCTCGACGACCTTGGGCCAGCGCCCGGTCTCATAGCCGTACACAGCTTCACGCCGCGGCTGGATGGCTTCGTCCGCCCCTGGCACGTCGGCATCCTGTGGGACCGGGACGACCGCCTGGCAGTACCCCTGCTGGGCGCATTGCGGGCCGACGGTCGCCTCTGCGTGGGCGACAACGAGCCCTACTCCGGACGACACCCCTCCGGCTACACCATGGATACCCACGCCGAAGCCCGCGGCCTGCCACACGTGTCCATCGAGGTTCGCCAGGATTTGCTGGCGACGCCCGACGGAATCTCGCACTGGGCCACATTGCTCGCGTCTGCTCTCCGCCCCATACTTCACGGGCGGTTCGGCGCGGCAGCGCACCCGGACGTCCCGACCCCAGACGGCAGCCAATGAACGCCACCCCGACACATAGCGGCAGCGCCCGTGCTTTGACCGTGTCCGTTGCACCCATGATGGATTGCACGGACCGGCACTGCCGTTTTTTCCTAAGGCTGCTTTCCCCGCGGATTCGCCTGTACACGGAAATGATCACGGCCGCAGCGATCGTCCGCGGGGATGCCCGGCGCTGGCTTCGCTTCGACCCGTCCGAACATCCCGTGGCCATCCAGCTCGGCGGCAGCGACCCCGCCCAGCTGGCCAGAGCCGCGCGCCTGGCAGCGGAGGAGGGCTACGACGAGATTAACCTCAACGCCGGTTGCCCCAGCGAGCGCGTGTCAGACGGCGCGTTTGGTGCCTGCCTGATGAAGGCACCGGAAGTGGTGGCCGATTGCGTAACGGCCATGCGCGCGGTGGCGTCCGTGCCGGTGACCGTCAAGACGAGGATCGGTGTAGACGATCGGGACGACTACGGCTTCGTCCGGGACTTCGTGGGTGTGGTGGCAAGTGCAGGCTGCGAGACGTTCATGATTCACGCCCGGAAAGCGTATCTGGCTGGACTGTCGCCAAAGGAAAACCGCACAGTTCCGCCCCTGCGCTATGACGTGGTCTACGAGTTGCGCCGCGACTTTCCAGGACTGCGGTTCGTCATCAACGGCGGAATCGATACCGAGGCCGGTATCCGGCAACAGCTGGCGGCCGGCCTCGACGGGGTCATGGTCGGCCGGAAGGCCTACGCCGATCCCTGGTGGCTGACGACGGTCGACGCAACGTTCCTCGCCGCGGGCGGCCCCGGGGCGCCGACGAGCAGGGCGGACGTCGTGGCGGGCATGGTGGACTACGCGCGGCGGGAATGCGGGGGTGGGACGCGCCTGCACCACATCAGCCGGCATCTGCTCGGCCTGTATCATGGCCAGCCCGGAGGCCGTGCCTGGCGCCGGGCCTTGACGCTGGGCGGCGCGCGAGCAAATGCCGGTCCGGAAGTCCTCCTGGACGCGCTGGAGGACATGCAAGTGCAGGGGCAGGGGCGCGGCGGAATGCCTGAGTTGCTGGGGGCAACCGGGACATGAATGGATATCAATCAGGGAGAACTAGCTGAATGGCTGATGGTGGCACGCCGCGCAAATTGACGCTGGCGCAACGGGCGGATTTGCACGCAACCTACGAAGCGGCGGTTCAGACCCCCGATGTGGAATGCGAATATATCGTCGATACGTACCGCAAGATTCGGGGCCGGGCGCCCCAGAGTCTGCGGGAGGATTTCTGCGGCACTGCCGCCCTTGCCTGTGAGTGGGTCAAGGGTGGGCCGAAGCGCCACTCCATCGGCGTTGACCTCGATCCGGAGGTGCTCGACTGGGGTCGTGCCCACAACCTGACGCGGCTCAAGCCCGTTCAGCAGGACCGGTTGCAGTTGATCACTGGCGACGTGGCCCGCGTGCGAACCGCCCTGGTGGATGTCGTCGGGGCGTTCAATTTCAGTTACTGGGTCTTCAAGACCCGCCCGGACATGCTGCGCTATTTCCGTCGCGTCCGGGACTCCCTGGCGACCGACGGCATATTCTTCCTCGACGCCTACGGCGGCTATGAAGCCTACAAGGAGTTGCGGGAGACCACCCGGTGCAAGGGCTTTACCTACGTCTGGCACCAGGAGAAGTACTACCCCGTGACGGGCGACATCCTCTGCCACATCGACTTCCGGTTTCCCGACGGGTCGGCGATCGAGAAGGCGTTTACGTACGACTGGCGAATCTGGTCATTGCCCGAACTTCGGGAACTGCTGGCCGAGGCCGGGTTTACCCGGATTACGGTCTGGTGGGAAGGCACAGACAAGGACGGGCGGGGCAACGGCGTGTTCACGCCAGAAACCCGCGGCGAGGCGGATGCCGGGTGGGTCGCCTATCTGATTGCAGAGCGCTGAGCGGTTCGCTGGCCGCACGCCGTGGCATACTACGGCTGGGCGTTTAACATATTGCGCAACCGGTGACTTGTGACCGCTGCCCCCGAAAAAAAGCTCGCCATCCTGTTTGCCGACGTGGTTGGCAGCACCCAGCTCTACGAAGCCCTTGGCGATGACCGGGCCCGGGAAACCGTCCAGCAGTGCCTGCGCGTGATGAAGCAGGCCACCGAGCACTACGGCGGTACCGTCATCAAGACGATGGGTGACGAGGTGATGTCTACGTTCCCGTCGGCCGACGACGCCCTGAACGCTGCCAACCAGATGCAGCAGCGGATCACCACGACAATTCGCATCGAGACCGACGATTCCCACGTGTCCATCCGTATTGGTTGTCACTACGGGCCTGTGGTGGCGGAGGACCGGGATATCTTCGGCGCGGCCGTGCATACGGCCAACCGGATGACCTCCCAGGCGAAGGCCGGTCAGATCATCACTACCAGTGCGCTGGTGGAGCAACTCACGCCCCAATGGAAGGCCCTGGTCCGTCAGATCGATGTGTCGACGCCCAAGGGCCAGTCGGACGAGGTGGCTGTGTTCGAAGTCCTCTGGCAGCCGGAGGAAGCCACCAACATGCTGCCCTCAATTGATCCGGCCGCCCGGCCGCCGGCAACGGCCACCCGGTTACGGCTGCGATTCCGGGGCGAGGAACTCGTGGTGGGTGAGACCGGCAAGGTGACCATCACGATGGGCCGCGCCGACGAAAATGACGTGGTCATCAAGGGCAACCTGATCTCACGGGTCCACGCACGGATCGACGTGGCCCGCAATCGCTTCGTACTGGTGGATGAAAGTACGAACGGCACCTTCATCCAGCAGGATGCAGGTGAAGAACTCTACGTGCGCCGTGACAGCACGGTGCTCACCGGCAGCGGCATCATCAGCATGGGCCGCGTTGCCGTTCGCGGTACGTCGCTGGCAATCGAATACCGCGTCGAGGACTAGAGTTCAGCTCAGGGCGCTCAACCAAGAGCGCTGACGACGCGCTGGTGTTCATCCAGCAACGCCTTGGGCAGGTGGCTGCCATACTCGTGCAGGTAGGTCTCTACCGACGCCATTTCCGCCCGCCAGTTCTTCGCTTCTACGGCCAGGAGCGCATTCAGCGCGCCCGGAATCAGGTCGACGCCATTGAGGTTCAGGTCACCTGGATTGGGGAGGAAGCCAATGGGCGTTTCCCGCGCCCCAACTCGTCCCGCACAGCGATCGATGATCCAGTGGAGCACTCGCAGGTTGTCGCCGAACCCGGGCCACAGGAAACGGCCCTGCTCGTCCTGGCGGAACCAGTTCACGTGGAAGATGGCGGGCAGCTTCGTGGAGCGCTGGCCGAAGCTGAGCCAGTGCTGCCAGTAGTCGCCAAAGTTGTAGCCACAGAAGGGCTTCATGGCCATCGGGTCGCGGCGCGTGACGCCGACAGCGCCCGTGGCGGCCGCGGTCGTTTCTGAGGCAACGCCTGCACCGATGAGTACGCCGTGCTCCCAGCTCTTGGCCTGGTAGACCAGCGGGGCCAGCTCACGGCGACGCCCGCCGAAGATGATGGCGCTGACCGGCACACCCTTGGGATCATCGGCCAGGGGCGAGTAGCTGGGATTCTTTGTCGCGGACACCGTGAATCGCGCGTTCGGGTGCGCGGCAGGGCCATTCTTTGGGTCGTAGGGCCTGCCTTGCCAGTCAATCGCCGGCGTTCCGCTGCCCTTGCCTTCCCACCAGGGCTCGTTTTCGGCGGTCACGGCCACGTTGGTGAAGATGGTGTCGCTCTGGATCATGTCGTAGGCATTGCGGTTGGTCTTCGGGCCCGTGCCAGGCACGACACCGAAGTACCCCGACTCGGGATTTATCGCCCGCATCTGGCCCTGATCGTCCAGGTGCAGCCATGCAATGTCGTCACCCAGGGTCCGGACCTTCCAGCCCGACAGGGACGCCGGCGGAATCAGCATGGCCAGGTTGGTTTTCCCGCAGGCCGAAGGGAACGCGGCCGCCAGGTTGTGCTTCTCCCCGGTCGGGCTTTCGATCTCCACGAGCAACATGTGCTCGGCGAGCCAGCCTTCCTGCTGGGCCTGCCAGCTGGCAATCCGGAGCGCGTGGCACTTCTTGCCGAGCAGGGCATTGCCGCCGTAACCGGAACCGATGCTTTGAATCAGCAGTTCATTGGGGAAGTGCATGATGAAGCGCCGGTTCGGGTCCAAATCACCCGTTGAGTGCAAGCCACGGACGAACTTGTTGTCCCGTTCGATGCGATCGAGGGCAGCCTTGCCCATCCGGGTCATCAACCGCATGTTGGCGGCCACGTACGCGCTATCGGTGATCTCCACACCGCAGCGGGCGTAAAGTGAATTGATCGGGCCCATGCAGTAGGGGACCACGTACATTGTCCGTCCCAGCATCGCGTCAGCGAAGAGGCCGTCCATCTTCGCGTGGGCGTCGTCGGGCGCCATCCAGTTGTTGTTCGGTCCGGCGGCGTCACGATCCGGCGTACAGACGAACGTCAGGTGCTCCACGCGGGCGACATCGGACGCATTCGAGCGGTGGAGGAAGCAGTTGGGGTAGGTCTTGGCATTCAGGGGCAGGAGATCACCGTTGGCGACCATCAGGTCGAGCAGCGCCCGGTACTCGGCCTCCGACCCGTCGCACCAGTGGATCGTCGCCGGTTTGGTGAGTGCCGCTACGTCGTCTACCCAGCGGCGCAGCGCTGTATTGCTCGTCGTCATCCAGATGTCCTTAGCCTGAGGTCTGTCGGGGGGTGCGGCGACCGGCGCACATTTTTTGGCGTTGATCGCGCGCTTCCGGTCGCCGGTCGCGCGAGGTGCAACTATTATACAGATCGCTCCGCATTGGTCAGGGACCGCTGGCCTGTCAACATATGCTGGCGGCCGGGCGGCAACTGCGGCGGGCGGCCCAGCCATTGAGGATTTGACCATTTCATCGAACCCATTCACCTGCCTGGCGATCGAGACCGCGACGGAGCTGCCCAGTCTCGCGCTCCTCAGAGGCGACGCTTTGACTCTCCGGGTTTGTCCCGGTCTGCGGGCGCCATCCCGCAATGTGTTTGAGTGGACACGCGAGCTGCTGGACGAGGCGGGCGCATCACTCGACGATCTCGACTGCATTGCCTTTGGCGCGGGTCCGGGCAGCTTTACGGGCGTCCGCGTGGCCGTTGCGCTGGCGCAGGGTTTGGGTTATGCGCGGGGGCTGCCGCTGTGTGCCGTGTCCACTCTGGCAGCACTCGCAGCGGGCGCACTGCCCGCCACCACAGCCGAGACGGTCGCCTGCTGCCTTGATGCGCACATGGGCGAGGTGTATGTCGGCATCTACCAGCGGCACCCCGCAGAGGGTGTCCGGGCACTGTGCCCTGACGCCCTGATGAAGCCCGAGGCTGTCTCGCTGGCGAAACCGGGGCCGCACCTGGCGGTCGGACCGGGGTGGTCAAAGTATCCGGAGCTTGCCAGTCGGCTCGAGAGCTGCCTGCTCGGTATCGAGGCCGGCCTGTTGCCGTCAGCCGCTGACGTGGCGCGCCTGGCCAGGCCGCGCTTCCTGGCGGGACGTATTGTGTCGGCAGCGAACGCGCAGCCAAACTATCTGCGCGAGCAGGTGGCATCCGTGTCGAAGGCCTCGGCGGCCGTAAGGAGTTCGTGATGAACGTGCGACTGGCGAATGCACTGGGTGCCATGGCCTGTGCGTTGTTGATGGGCTATGCGCTGTATGCCCAACACGTCCTCGGCCTGGAACCCTGCCCTCTGTGCGTCTTCCAGCGGGTGGCGGTGATTTCCCTCGGTGTCCTGTTCTTGGTCGCAGCACTGCATCCCGCGGGCAGGGCGGGCCGCCGTACCTACTCGGTACTCCTCGGCCTGGTTGCCCTTGCCGGAATTGGCGTGGCTGGACGGCACGTCTGGCTCACAACACTTCCACCCGAGCGCGTGCCGGCCTGTGGTCCGGGTCTCGATTTCATGCTCGAATCATTTCCCCTGCGAGAAGCGCTCGCGATGGTGCTCTCCGGGTCCGGCGAGTGCGCAGAAGTGAAGTGGCGCCTTCTGGGTCTCAGCATGCCGGGCTGGGTGCTGATTGCCTTGCTGGGCCTGGGCGCCTGGGGCATTGCCCGCAACTGGCAGGCCGGGAAATAGGCTTAGCCGAGCAGGCGCTCGAGAATTTCCCGGTACACGTCGCGCATGGTCCCGATGTGGGCGACCGGGATCTGCTCGTCGGGCTTGTGGATGGTCGCATTGACGGCGCCGAATTCCACCACGTGGGTACCGCTGGGGGCGATGAATCGCCCGTCCGAGGTGCCACCACCGGTCGACAGTTCCGGTTTTACACCGGTCAGCCGGGTGACAGCTTCGGCCACCGTATCGATGAGCACGCCGGGCGGGGTGAGGAACGGCTCGCCGGAAAGATGCCAATCCAGGGTGTAGTCCAGCGAATGTTTCCGAAATATTCCCTCGACGTGGGTGCGCAGCTGCTCGTGCGTCCAGACCGTCGAGTAGCGGACGTTGAAGCGCGTTGACAGCGACCCCGGCGTCACGTTCACGGCGTCACCGACGCTTTCCAGCTTTACTACCTGAAAGCTGGAAGGGGGGAAGGACTCGTTGCCGTTGTCGAGCCGCTGGGCATACAGCTCGGCCAGTACGGGCGCGAATGCCTGGATCGGGTTTCGCGCCAGTTGCGGATAGGCGACATGGCCTGCGAGTCCATGAACCGTCAGGATGCCGCTGAGGGAACCGCGGCGGCCAATGCGGATAGTGTCGCCCAGCTGCTTCTCGCAGGACGGCTCGCCAATGACACACCAGTCGAGCCGCTCCCCCCGGTCCTTGAGTAGTTGCATGACCCGCTTCGTCCCGTCCTGGGCTTTGCCTTCTTCGTCGCTCGTGATCAGGAAGGCAATCGAGCCACGGTGTGTGGGCCGGGCTTTCACAAAGCCGGTCGTGGCGTCCAGCATCGCTGCGAGGCCAGCCTTCATGTCGGCAGCGCCGCGACCGTAGAGGATGCCATCGCGGACGACGGGGTCGAACGGGTCCGAATGCCACGCATCGCGTGGCCCTGCAGGGACGACATCCGTGTGGCCGGCGAAGCACAGCACGGGGCCCGAGGTGCCGCGTCGGGCCCAGAGGTTGGTGACTTCGCCGAACTGCAGGGGTTCGACGACGAAGCCGGCGTTCCGGAGGCGGTCTGCCAGCAGCCCCTGGCACCCCGCGTCATCGGGAGTTACGGACGGCCGGCGTATCAGTTCGCAGGCGAGTTGAAGCGTAGTGTCCTCCACGGCCGGGATTGCCTCACTCATTGCGCAGCAGTTCGTTCAGCGACACCTTGGCGCGAGTCTTTGCGTCCACGCGCTTCACGATGATTGCGCAGTAGAGGCTGCAGCGACCAACTTCCGATGGAAGGCTGCCGGGTACCACCACGGCGCCGGCGGGCACCCTGCCGTAGAGAACCTCATCCCTGGCCCGGTCGTAGATCCGGGTGCTCTGGCCAATGAAGACACCCATCGAGATCACGGCGCCTTCCTCGACAACCACGCCCTCGACGATTTCGGATCGGGCACCGATGAAGCAGTTGTCTTCGATGATGGTCGGAGCCGCCTGCAATGGCTCGAGCACTCCCCCGATTCCAACGCCACCGGACAGGTGCACGTTGCGGCCGATCTGGGCGCAACTGCCGACCGTCGCCCAGGTGTCTACCATCGTGCCGGTGTCCACAAAAGCGCCAATATTCACGAAACACGGCATGAGGACCACATTGCCGGCCACGTGTGCACCCCGCCTGACGATGGCCCCTGGAACGACGCGGGTGCCCGCAGCGGCAAATTGCTCTGCACTCCAGTCGTGATATTTAAGTGACACTTTGTCGTAGTAATCGGTGGGGCCCGCGGGCATGCGTGCACTGCGCTCCATGCCGAAGTGCAGGAGCACTGCCATCTTGAGCCACTGGTTGACCACCCACGTCCCGGATGACTTGTCCGCCACCCGTGCCTCGCCGCGGTCGAGCAGGCCAATCGCGAGGGCCACAGCCTCGCGCAATTCCGGGGCTGCGTTGGGCAGATCGAGTTCGGCCCGCTTCTCGAAGGCCGTTTCGATGGTGGTCTTGATTCTGTCTTGATTCACTGCCGGGTCCGGGAATTGCTGGTCGGGGGGTGTATTGAGATCACGCGGGGCTGTCGAGGGCCTGGGTGACCGACTGCTTCAGAAGCTCGCAGAGTTCCGGCGCCAGGGGCGCGCCGGTGGCGTCAGTCACGTAGAACACGTCTTCGGCGCGCTCGCCAACCGTCAGGATCTTGGCGGCCTGAATTCCCACCCGGTGACTGCGCAGGACCTGGCCCACCTGGTACAAGAGGCCAGGACGGTCGCTCGCGACGATTTCCATGACCGTGCGGACGTTGGTCTCGTCCGAGGCAAAACTGACGATCGTGGGTGTGGAGAACATCCGTACCTGCCGAGGTGGACGGCGGGTCACTCGCGGAGTCTTGTCTTCGCCCGCAGTGATGGCCTGCTCCAGCCGGCGGAGGATCTGGTCCCGGCGATCATCATCGGGGATCTGCTCGCCGCCGTTCTCAAGCACCACGTACGTGGAAAGGCTGAAGCCATTGCCGAGGCGGATGATCCGGGCATCGGCGATGTTCAGTCCGAGTTCGTCAAGGACCGCAGTGGCAGTGGCGAATGTGGAGCGATCCTGGGGTGCGTACACCACCACGGAGGTTCCGGCACCGGACGCATCATCCTGCACGCCGACGAGCACGCGACGACCCTCGTCTTCCCGCGCCGCCAACAGGCGTGTATGCCAGGCAATTTCCTCCGGCCGGCAGCGCAGGAAGTAGTCGTCGCCTAATTCGGACCAGAGTTCCTCGATCCGCGCGTCGGGGAGGCCAGCCACGGCCGGCAGGGCGCGGGCCGCCACTTTGCGCTCCGCGATCAGTTCGTCCCGGTCGATCGGATTCTCGAGGCCTCGGCGCAGGGCACGCTTGGCCTGGCCATAGAGTTCCTCGAAGAGCTGCGCTTTCCACGAGTTCCAGAGCTTCGGATTGGTGCCGCGCACATCCGCTACGGTCAGCAGGTAAAGGTAGTCCAGGTGAACCTCGTCGCCGATCTGCCCGGCGAAGTCACGGATCACGGCAGGATCGCTGATGTCCCGCTTCTGGGCGGTGAGCGACAGCAGCAGATGTTTGCGCACCAGCCAGGCGACGAGCCGGGCGTCGTACCTGCTCAGACCGTGTTCGAGTACGAATGACTCGGCGTCGAGTGCGCCAAGTTCCGAGTGGTCCCCGCCGCGGCCCTTCGCAATATCGTGAAAGAGCCCGGCGAGATAGGCGAGCTCGGGGGTGGGCAGGGCCTGCATGATCTCGGAGCAGCGCGGAAACTCATGGTTGTACCGGTCCAGAGCGAAGCGGCGCAGGTTGCTGACAACGAACAGGGTGTGTTCGTCCACCGTATACGCATGAAAGAGGTCGTACTGCATCCGGCCAACGATGCGTCCGAAGGCGGGCACGTACCGCCCCAGCACGCCGTACCGGTTCATGCGCCGCAACTCGTGCGTGACGCCTTCTTTGGCGCGAAGTATCTGCAGGAAAAGCCGGTGATTGCGGGGATCCTGGCGGAACTCGTCGTCGATCAGATTGAGGCTGCGCCGGATCAGGGAAATCGTGCCGGCGCTGACGCCCTTCAGCTCAGAGCGCTGCTGGAGGATCAGGAAAAGCTCCAGAAGCGCTGAGGGCGAGCGGTCGAACGCACCGTCATCAGCGACCTGCAGGAAGCCGTTATGCACACTGAAGCGCTCATTCAGCGGTATCGCCTCGGCGTCCGGATCGTGGAGGATCGCCTCCTGGAACTGCTGGAGCAGCATTTCGTTAAGGCGGCTCAGATCCATGACAGTGCGGTAGTAGCGCTGCATGAACTGCTCTACGGCCAGCATGTACGAGGCGTCCTGGTAGCCGAAAATCTGGGCGATCCGGCTCT
>JBDSWH010000150.1:0-12831 GCA_039926785.1 Gammaproteobacteria bacterium | reverse complement strand
TTGGGCCTCCACCTTCAGCTGCGCCCGCGAGTAGTAGTAGCTCGACTGGATCGGCAGGCGCCCTTTCCGCGATACGCCCCGGTCGCCCTGCAGCCAGGGCGGCCCGCTGGCAGCGGCGCTGAAGTCGAGTGAGAAATCCCGGCCACGGATTCGTCCGACATACGTATCGGTGGTTGCGTCACGCTTCAGCGACCAGCCGTCGAGGCGCACGTCTGTGTCGCCTTTCCTGCTGCCCACCAGGTCAATGGTTGAGCGCGCGATGCGCTCGTCCACCAGCAGCTTACCCCGAGCCGGGTCCGCCAGCGCGGCGTGGGCGATCACCAGCTGGTGGGCCGCGAAGGCGCTGGGATTCTCCGGGTCGACGTCGGTTCGCACCCTGAAGAACGTCACCTGGAAGCCGAGCGGCCGCGACGCTTTTCCCAGCCAGCCGGTCAGGTACCACCACTCTGTGCGGAAGTCCGGGTGAGCTCCGAAGTCACCGGGGAAGACGAGGGGCAGCCGCACGACTTCGGGGTACGAGACATCCCCCTTCGCCGGCGCTACGGCGAGCGCGCTGGCGGCGAGCAGCAGGTGACGGCGGCTCAGCATCACCAGTCCTCGTGCACGGCCCGGAGCGGGGCGACACCGGTGGCGCGCCTGCCCGCCAGCGCTGCGGTGATCGTGGCACAGGCGAGCAAGGCGAAGCAGAGGCCGGCGATGAGGCCCGCGGGCGCGGCGAAATCCATCGTCCAGTGGAAGGACTGGCGGTTCACGACCCTGATCAGCACGACAGAGACCAGCAGCCCGGTGGCGAGGCCGACCAGCAACGCGTGGCCGGTCGCCAGCGCGCCCTCCAGCGCCAGGACCCGCAGCACCTGGCCGCGCGTCACGCCCAGGTGGCGGAGCATGCCGAACTCACGGGTGCGGGCGATGGCCTGCGCGGAGAACGTGGCCGCCACACCGATCATGCCGATCAGGATAGCCGCGATTTCCAGGACGTAGGTGACCGCGAAGCTGCGGTCGAACACGCGAAGGCTCAGCGCCCGGATGTCGCCGGTCGCGCTGAACTGGACCGCCTCGCCGGAGGGAACGGCCTGTTGCAGGTCCCGGATTACGTCGCTGGCCTTTATGCCCGGCTTGAGCCAGAGAGCGGCCTCCGTGCGCCGCGTGTCGCCAGTCACGCGTTCGTAGTCCGCCGTTCGCAGGATCACGGAGCCGAACTGCCGGGCGTAGTCGCGCCAGACGCCGGCAACGGTGAAAGGCTCCAGGCGCCCGGCGAGGGGCAGTTCGAGCACTTCGCCGGGCCGGGCGCCGTAGAGATCCGCCATTGCTTCGGACACCCACGCGGGCCGGGATGACTGCGGCAACTCGGCTTCCGCACCGACGAGGGGCAACTGTTCGGCGGCCAGTGCCGTGTCGACGGGGCGCGAAATGATTGCGACCGGGGCCCGGTCCGGCGCGAGCACCACGCTGGTCAGCCGCGACAACTCCACCCGCGCCACGCCGGGATGCCCGGCAATCAGCCGCAGGTCTTCCGGTGAAAAGTAGGTGTCGGTCGCGAATTGGCCGATGCGCGCGTAGACGTCTGCAGGCAGAACCCGGACCAGCCAGGCCTCCAGCGAGCCACGGAAGCTCCCGACCATGGTTCCCATGGCCACCATCAGGCCGAAGCTGGCGACGATGCCTGCCATGCCAATGGCTGCGCCGCCCGGCGCGCCGGCGAGCCGGTTTGCGGCGAGCAGCAGCATTGGCGAGCGCGTGCCCAGCGCCGACCGCGACAGGCAGCGGGACACGGGCCGGAATGCCAGGCTCGCCAGTCGCGGCTGGAGGGCTATGACGCCGATGAGCAGGCACGCGATGGCGCCGTAGGCTGCCAGCGATACGCCGCCGACCGCCGGCAGCCAGACGAGTCCGGCCGCGACAGCGAGCAAAAGCAGTCCCGGAGCGACGCTACCCAGCGGTCGCAGCGCGTCTTCCTCGGCACCCGCCCGGAGCGCCGGCGCAATGGTGGCCCGCGCCGCTTCCCGGGCCGGCAGTGCGCCACCGGCGATCGCGGCGAGCACGCCGAGCGCGGCGTAACCCGCGGTCGTGCCCGCCGGCAACAAGAGCCCCGGGTCAAAGGCGCCGAAGTAGCCGCCGCCGAGATCGCCACCGAGAGCGCCCAGTACGGCCCGGGCGATCCCGATGCCCAGAAGGATGCCGAGCGCGCTGCCGACTATCCCGACGGCCGCGGCTTCGGCAATGAGCAGGCGCTGCAATCCGCCCGCGGTGACCCCCGCGGCCCGGAGGTAGGCGAGTTGAGGACGTCGCGCCAGCGTGGCCTGAGCCTGCAGCGAGAACACCAGGAAGCTGCCAGTGAAGAGCGCGACCAGTGCCAGGACGTTCAGGTTCACCCGGTAGGCGCGGGACAGGTTGGCCAGGCGGGCCTCGCCCGCGTCCGGCCCGACGAGCGTCACGCCCGCCGGCAGCGGCAGCACGCCGCGAAGCGATGCCAACGTTACGCCCGGCTCGAGGCGCAGGTCGATTCGCGTGAGCAGGCCGAGCCTGCCCAACCGCCACTGGGCGAAGCCCAGATCCATCAAACCCAATAATCGCCCCGGTCGCGTGCCCGGCAGGCTGCCGCGCACTGTCAGCGTCACCCGCTGGTCACCGGCCTGCACCTGAATGCTGTCGCCCGGCTGCACGCCAAAGCGTTCGAGCGCGGCGGGCGAGAGGAAGATGCCGTCGGCAAACAGCGCGAATCGTGAAGTCGGAGCGGCGTCGCCAGCCCGTGCGCCCCCAGCCCGTACACCGGAAGAAAAATCCGGCAGCAGTCCCGGCGTGACCCAACCGGCCCGCAGGGCATCGATGCCCAGGATCGGCAGTCGCGCATCTTTGCCAATCACGAGGACGTCGGTGGCCAGCACGGGGCTGGCCAGTGCGACGCCGGGGTGGGCGGCGACCCGCGCGAAGAGCGATTCATCGAAGCCCGTGCGCGGTCCCTCGATGGCGGCGTCCGCCTCGCCGTTCACTTCCCGGAGTGCCGCGTTGAACTCGGTCAGCGCCGCCGTGTTGATGAGGCTGACCGCGTATCCGAGTGCAACCCCGGTCGCGATGGCCAGTATCTGTACGACGGTGCGCAGCCGGTGCGCCCGTGCGTGCCCGGCGCTGACGTGCCACCAGACCCAGAACATACCGGAGCGGCCAGTGAACATACGTTACCGCGCCGTCCCCGCCCGGGTTCGCAGCACCCCGTGGTCCAGCTCCAGCACGCGATCCGCCCGGGCTGCAGCGGCCGCAGAGTGCGTCACCAGCACGCCGGAGGCACCTGCCGCCCGCACCTGCTCCACCAGGAGGCCGAGCACGGTGCCCGCGGTGTCGGGGTCCAGGTTGCCCGTGGGTTCGTCGGCGAGCACGAGTGCCGGGCGATGCACGAGGGCCCGGGCCACCGCCACCCGCTGCAGTTCGCCACCCGAGAGCTCGCGGGGGGCGCTGGCCTGCCGGTCCGCGAGGCCCACGGCGCGGAGTATCCCGGTGGTGCGGGCGACACGCTCTGCCGCCCCGACGCCGAGCAGGACGAGGGGCAACTCCACGTTCTGCGCCACCGTGAGGTGCGGCAGGATGTGGAAGGACTGGAACACGAAGCCGACTGCGGCCCGCCGCAGCGTCGTGCGCGCGTCGTCGTCGAGAGCCCGCAGATCCGTGCCGCCGATCCGGACGCTGCCCCGGTCCGGGGTCTCCAGGCCAGCGATCAGGTTGAGCAGCGTCGACTTTCCGGAACCGGACTCACCAACAATGGCGACGAACTCGCCAGGTGCGACTGCAAACGAGACTTCGCTGAGGACCTGCCGGCCCCCGTACCGTCGCGCGAGCCCTTCGACGGCCAACCCCGGTGGCGTCATCCCTCGTTGCCGGAGTCGGCTTCTGCTTCCACATCCGCATCCACGTCGGTGTCGTCGACCGCCACAACGGATTCATCGCCGCTGGCGTCCAGCAGGTGGGGCGGCAACTGCTTCTTGGCCTTCGCGCCCAGCTTGCGCAGCTCGTCGGTGCGGCGGACCAGGTTGCCGCGGCCGGTATGCAGCTTCTTCTTGGCCTTGTCGAGCGCCGCTCCGGCGCTCTCGAACTTCTCGGTGACAGTCTCCAGCTCCTTGACGAAGAGCACGAACTCGTCGTGCATGCCACCCGCCTGGTCGGCAATCTTCATCACGTTGCTGTTCTGGCGCTCGAGCCGCCACACGCTGTCGACAACCCGGGCCGTGGCCATCAGCGTCGTGGGGCTCACCAGCACCACGTTCCGGCTCCACGCCATCTCGTAGAGTCCCGGGTCCGCCTGGATCGCGAGCATGAAGGCGGGTTCCACCGGGACGAACATCAGGACGAAGTCCAGCGACTTGAAACCGTACAGGGCCGGGTAGTTCTTCTCGCTGAGGGACTTGATGTGGCCGCGCAGGGACACCAGGTGTTGCTGGATGGCGGCCACCCGGGCCTCGTCGGTTTCGGCACTGGAATAGCGCTCGAAGGCGACCAGTGACACCTTGGCGTCCACGATCAGGTTACGGTTGTCGGGCAGGCCGATCCGCACGTCCGGCTGTTGCCGGCTGCCGTCCGCGGCCACCAGACTCTCCTGGACAAAGTACTGCAGGTCCCGCACGAGCCCCGACATCTGCAGAACGCGCTCCAGGATCATCTCGCCCCAGGTGCCCTGGGTTTTCGCCTCGCCCTTCAGCGCGGTGGTCAGGTTCCGGGTGTCCTGGCTGACCTGCTGGTTCAGGTCCATCAGTCGCTTCAGCTCGTCCTTGAGGGACCGGCGCTCGCTGGTCTCCGTGACGTGGGTGTCCTCGATCTTCTTCTGGAAGTCCTTCAGCCGCTCCCGGAACGGATTGAGCAGTTCGTTCAGTTTGGTCTCGTTGGTGGCGGTGAACTTCGCCGTTTTTTCATCGAGGATCTTGTTCGCCAGCACCTGGAACTGGTCGGTGAACTGCTGCTTCGTGTCTGCAATGACGGAATTCAGGCGCGCGTCGTTCTCCACCTTGTTGCGGGCGGCGGCGGCCAGCTCCGCTTCGAGTTCGCTGATGCGGGCGGCACGTTCCTCCAGGGTCTCCGTCAGGCCGCGGACGCGCTCCAGGGCCTCGCCCTCGTTCTCCGTCTGCGCGACCTGCAACTCCTGCAGCTGGCCGGCCAGCAGCCGCGCCCGCTCCTCGAACACGGCCTTCTGCCGGCCGGCACCGAGCCAGCCGAGGCCGACGCCAATGACCAGCGCGATCAGGCCGAAGGCGAGGGTGGCGAGCGTTGGGGAGTCCATTTAGAGATTGTAACTGGGCACGCTGGCGTTGGCCCCCGGGGCCTTGTGCTCAGGGCTTGGCGCTCAGGCCCAGGCGCTGGTGGCGACCTCGAGCCACACCGCCCGGGCGAGGCCCACGACACGCCCGTCCTGGCCGTAAACCGCCGAGCCGGCATAGCGCTTGCGTCCCTCGCCGCCGAGCGGCCAGCCCATGACGACGCAGCGCTCGTCCGCGGCGAGCACTCCGGTAATCGACGCGCAGAGTTCCCCCAGCACGATCGCCAGTTCCGGAGTTCGGGGCATCACGGCCATGCCACCGCTGCAGTCCAGGGCAGACCAGAGGAACTCCGGCCTGACCAGATGTACGTCATTGGTCAGCGACATGTCGGGCACCCAGGGTGCTGCCAGGATTTCCGAGCCGCCCAGCGAGCCGGGAAAGATGCGCAGGCCATCGTGGCGCTCCCTGGCCGGGCCGCAGACGAAGCAGCCAGGGAATGGGTGGGTCGTAAAACCGGAATAAGAGCGGGACGCGTCTTCGGCCTGCGCATAGGCCGGCGGCGCTGGCGCCTCGAGATCGAGCGTCGCAACCCGGGCCTCGCCGATCAGGGTATCGCCATGCAGGAGCCGGGAGTCCTTGTCCGAGCTCTCCAGCCGCAGCATTGTACCGAGCGGCGGCGGAGCCTTCAGCCGGGCGGCGACGGTGCCGCTCAACGGGGCAGCCATCCGGCCACACACATAGCCACCGTTCCCGGAACGCGGGGGACCGCGGAACCGGTCGCCTATCTCGAAGTGCTCGTGCATTGGCTTGCCGCGGCCTACCCGCCTACTGATAGACACACCCCGTCCCCACCGCCGTGTACGCCACGATGATGTTGTCGGCGTTCACCTCGTAGTGAATTTCGCAGTTCTCCCGGTCGGGTTCCACGTAGACCCAGTGGCCATTGTCCAGGGCGTACGACTTCTCCTGCCAGCCGATCGTGCGGGCTTCGCTGTCGGGACGCCTGACCAGTTCCTGGATGACCGAGATGTTCAGGCCGATGGCCGATTCGCCGTACTGCGCAAGCGTGGGGACCTGGGATGCGCTGCACGCCTCCAGTGTCAGGAGAACGATGAGCGGGGCGGCGATGCGCATGCCGGACACCTCAATCATCCATGGCCACGGCGATCGCCGGTACACCGTCGAACAACCCGGGGTAGGTGAGCGCCGCAGCCACCGGCATTCCGGGATAGTTCATCGAGTTGCGCAGGATGCTGCCAAACCGGTCGCCGCCCAGCTGGTCGATGCGCACCTGGAAGACGTCGTGCATACCGGCGATCGCATTCATACCGGGAATCCGGTTGATGAATCGGCTCAGGCGTCCGCCCTCGCCGCTGAAGGTCGTCGGATCAATCACCCGTCGGCTTTCGGCAAAATTATTGGCTCCTTCGATGGGCATATCGAACCGCTGCTTTCCCTGGGCCGGACCACCCGACGCCCAGGTGGGACTGTAGTTCACCAGCCTGTCGTAGGCGAAGCCGAAGGTGGCGGCGCCACCGGAATAGGCCAGGCCATCGCGAAATTCGCCGCCACCCACCTTGGCCGTCGCGCCGCCGACAATCCCCGCGGCGGCAATGCGGTCCACGCTCCAGCTGTTGCCATAGGTTGCCCCGACGGCACCCATCCACGCACCGCCCACGGCACCGAGGGCCACGCCCCGGAGATCACCGGTCACGATGCCACCGCCGACCGCACCCCCTGCGATGGCCCCGACCGTGCCGGCGCCAACGGCGGTTGCGCCGGGCACCGCCGCCGCATACCAGCTGCTGGCAGCGCCCCCCGTGTAGAAGCTCGCCACGGCAGCAAGGATTTCCCGTCCGTAATTATCGATCACCCGTCGGAACAGGCCGGCGATGCCGCTCACCAGGCGCTTGAAGAAATCGCCAATACGACCGAGGAAGAAGCCGCTGGGATCCACCAGCGAGGCCGGATTGCCGGCCACGTAGGCGTACCGGTTCAGCGTTTGCGGGTCGAGTACGTTGCCGAGGACGGGGTCCGGCGACAGCATCGTCCCCAGCAAGGGGTCCTGGACGCGACCGTTCATATGGATGAGCCTGAGGTTGTCCAGGTGCTCGTGGCCCGTATAGCCCCGTTCGGTGAACTGCTGCCCTGCGGCCAGGACATCGGCCGCATCCGCAGTCCAGTTGGCATTGCGGCGCTTGCCGAAGGCGTCGAAGCGTTGCGCCAGCGTCTGCGTTCCTCCGCCCACGACCCGGCTCAGGGTATCCACGCTGCCCTGGTGGTCGCGGTGCAGGAAGTAGGCGTCAAGGGCCGCGGGGCTGTCCTGTTCGACCTGGGAATAGATCGCCTCACCCCTGGCGAACACAGTGGAACGATACTGCTTCCGTCCACCGTTGATCTGGACCTCGAAATGCGGGCCGACGTACCAGGTCGTGACGGTGCCACTGCCAGTCCTGGCGACCTGCCGGACGCGCTGCCGGTCCGGACCGTAGGCGAATTCCGCATAGTCACCCGCCCCATAGTCGATGCGCTTTGGCAGCGGGAACGGATGCCACGTAACCAGCTTCCCCGCCCGGGACGACATGTTCCCGTTCGTGTCGTAGGCGTAGCTGCGGCTGCCTGCCGGGCCGCCGGACACGGCGGTGACGGCACCGGGCTGTGTGCCACCGTAGACGTAGGTGCCCACGTCGGATTTGGCGCGGATACGTCCACCCGCGTCATATGCCAGGGCAACGGTCTGGGTGCCATTTAGCCGGGCAGACAGGAGACGGTTCTGCTCGTCGTAGCTGAAGTCCTCCGTCAGCCCCTGGCTCAGATCCTGGCGCTGCCGCAGGTTCCCTACTTTGTCCCAGAGGTACGCGTAGTTCTGCCGCTGGGACCCGAGATTGGGACCGGTGCGTACCGACTTCAGCCGGGCGCTGGCGCGGTCGTAGTCACGCTGTTCGTCGATAGTCGCGGCCGCGCCGAGGGTCACCAGCCGCTCGCGACCGAGCGCATCCTGGGATTTGAGGTCGAAGAGCCGGAGCCACATGCCGCCGCCGGCCATGACGTCCTGCTCGATCACGTCCAGATGGCCCGCGTCATACCGGAAACCGACATAAAGCCGCGCGCCGTTCACGGTGGCCGGGTAGATCATCGACGTCACGCGGCCCAACGCGTCCCACCCGTAGTTGGTGACGTAAGTCGTTCCCTCCAGGGTGGTGGTGACGGCGATGCGCCGGCCCAGCGTGTCGTAGGAATACTGCTCGGCGAAGCCCGCAGGACTCGCACCGAGCGGACCGGTCACCCGACTCGGTAGTCCGAGCAGAGGACCGGTAGCCTGGTGATACTCCCAGGTGGTTGCGCCCTGGCCCGAATCGTCGCGACGCACCAGCCGCCCCAGCGGGTCATAGCTGAACGCGATCACATTGGCGGGCGTGATGGCATCCTTCTGGGTCACCAGCTCGCCGAACGCGTTGTACCCGGAAGTCCGACGCCCGCTGTCTGGCGACTCCACTGTGGTCGGCAGGCCGCGCTCGTCGTACGTCAGGGTAGTGCGGGTGCCGTTAGGGTCGGTGATGCCGGCCAGTTCACCGAACGCCGTATAGCTGTAACTCGCGGTACCGCCCGTCGGCGACGCTACCGAAACGAGCCGGCCTTCCGCATCCTGCGTGTAGGTGCTGATGCGGTTTTCCGGGTCACGCACCGTCCTGTTGAGGACGTTGGAGTTCCAGCGGGTGCTTGCGCTGCCGCCAGCCTCGTTGGCCTGCCGGTCCTCGGCCCGCCGTTCTCCTCGCAAGTCATAGCGGGTGTCGACCCAGTATTGTGTTTCTCCTGACACGTAGGGGACGGTCTGGCGGGCGATCCGGCCCAAGGCGTCGAACTCGGTCAGCTGGCGGCTGAACTGGCCGCCGGCGAGGCTGGATTCCTGGCCCACGGTGCGACCGTAGCGGTCGTGGACGGTCGTAGTCACGTAACCATCGCTGCGCACTGCCCGCAGCTGGTATTCCCCGCGGCTGCTGAAGCAACCGCTCGAGCAGCTGCTGTAGGTCCAGGTGGTGCCGGGCTCGCCACCCCGTGTCTCCTGGCGGACCCGCCCGAACGTGTCCCAAGTCCGTCGGGTCACGATGCCGCGGGGCGAGGTACGCGAGCTTTCCACATCCAGGCCGTAATTCCAGGCCGAGGTGGTCGTGGGGCTGGCCTGCCCCGCGATGAGCGCTGTCTCCGTGGTGGGACGATCGCTCCAGGTGGTGTAAGTCCAGCTGGTGCGGCGGGCCGGCGCCGAGAGATCCGCCGGATTGCGGCTGATTTCGGCCAGTTGTCCCGCGCTGTTCCAGCTGCGGGTGGTAAACAGCTGGCCGGACAATGTTCCCGGCGCGCCCGAGGTCTCCGTCAGCTGGCGGCAGGTGGCGGGCGACCAGGTGTACTGGCTGGTGCGGGTCGACGCGCTGGCCGATGAGATGTCCCGGGTGGTTTCCACGCGCAGGGGCAGGCCCAGGCAGTACTGGGCGGTGCGCGCCGTTTCGTCGAATACGCTGGTGACCGTGGTGTTGAACACCGTGGTCGATGCTGGCGAGGACACGGTGGTCGCCTCCCGCACCGGGAGGCCGTGATTGAAATCGTAGGTGAGGGTTCGCTGCGTGGATCGGGCGAGCTGCCCGAGTCCGCCGCCGTCGGGGTCCGTCTCGAATTCGTCCCACCGCTCCGACTGGAGGTAGGGGAAGTGATGATCACCTGCCGAATCGGCGGCCGCGCTCGGTTGGACCCGTGAGCTCCAGGACGGATTGCGCTCGGAGAGCTTGCGGCCGTCGCTGCGCTGGGTGGTGAGGAGGTCGGGCAGGCCGATGAACGGAAAGTCCTGCCGGTAGGTTACTTCGTTGTACACGGCCACGCCGTGGAGTGCGGCGTACCGGGAATCTGTCGAGCGGACTTTCTCGAAGCCGAGGAAGCCCCGGCCCAGGCGGCTCACGCGTCCGTTCCAGTAGGCGTAGCTGGTGGTGTAGGTGGCGCCGATGCCGTCGTTGGCGGTGTACTGGGCCACGACGGCCAGTGCGCCGCCTCTCAGCAGGTATTCCCCCGCAACGGCCGAACCGCTGCGGGTATAGGCCGGCAACCGGTTGAGTGTCTGGTAGGCAGGCTGGAACACATTGCCCAGGCCGTCAGTCGCTGCAACCAGCAGGTCGGGTCGCGGCCCGCTGTGTTTGCGCACCTGCCAGCGTCCCGTGCCCTCGGTGAATACCAGGTCCGGCACGCCGTCACCCGTGACGTCCACCGGCACAAGGCGGGACGTCATGTCGGGCGTGGGTCCACCGGTGAGGTCGAAATAACGGGTCGCATCCGTATTGCTGAAGGCGGGTCCCTGGGCAACGCCGCCCGCCAGGTGCGCACGCCAGGTGTTTTTGTCGAGCTGCCGGATGAGGTCGTCACGCCCGTCGCCATCCACGTCGGCCGCCCGTACGATCTGCCCGATGCTCGTCCCGAATCCAGTCTCCTCGGGCGGCGCCATGGCATTGCCGAGGCTCCTCCGGGTCTGCCATCCCAATGCACGGTCCCGGTAAGCGATATCCGTGAGTCCGTCGCCGTTCAGGTCGAGCGCCGTCGCGTCGAACGCGGCTGGCGTGGTGAACAGCGACTGGAAGTCGCCGCCGGTGGAAAGGAAGCCTTCGTAGTACCAGGCTGGCCCACTGAGGCTGAGCGTACCGCGCATGATCAGGAGGTCCTGCCGGCCGTCGCCGTCAAAGTCCGGAGCACCACCGGCACCCACCAGGAGTGGTAGTAGCGTCGTTCCGCCATTGACCGTCGTCCCCACGCTCGTGGTCTGCTCCGGGCCGAACCCCGCACCGGTGTTGCGGCGGATCCGGATGAACGAGTCGCGGGTGTAGACCAGATCGTCCAGCCCGTCGCCATCCACGTCAGCCACGAGCGGCGCCGGAACGGTTGCGGTGGTGAGCCCGGTGTTGATCGCGGTGAGAAAACCACCGGTCCCGCTGGACCGGTGCACAAACCAGGTTGCCGGTGAACCGGGGCCCTGGGCCAGAAGATCTCGCCTGCCATCGCCGTCGTATTCCAGCACGCGTCCGGTTCCGTACCGGACGACACCGGTATCCACCGGGGTTGACCCGAACACGTTACTTGCGGTCGCGCTGGTGAGTCGGATGTGCCAGCGCTCGACGCCGCCCACACTGACGGGGAGATACACATCGGGGTCGCCGTCGCCGTCGTGATCGGCGAACAAGGCTTCACCGGCAACCGGGTCCGTGGGTCCCGCCACGGCGGGCTCGAAGCCACGGACGCCGCGCTGCCAGCCGAAGGTCGTTGGAGGCAGACACTCGGCGGGGCCGCACTGCTGGATGCTGGCGAGCTGGCTCCGCCGGCTGCCCGCGCCATCGGGGGTGGCATAGGTGAGCGAGTACCGGTGCACAAGGGAAAATCCGTTGCCCCCGTCGAACTCGTAGCTGATCGTGCGCAGTCGCTGCAGCCGCTGCCAGCTCGCCCCCCAGCGGTGCAGCTGGCGCTGATCATCCACCGGCCGTGCCTCGTAGGCGAACACCAGGCGGAACCGGGCACCGCTTCCGGAGGCGTCATCTGTCCAGCGAATCTCGGTAGGCAGCGACTCGCCTGTGATCTGGTCGTCGAGCCAGGTGTAGGTGATCTGGTTGGAGAATTTGTCGATCACCTGGTTGACCACCCACTCGCGGACCTCACCAGTGCCGACGGCCTCGAGGCGGGAGTCGGCGTCATTGCCGTATCGCCAGGTCAGCCCGTCCGGGTGCTGGACGGCGAAGCTCGCGGGTCCGGTACCCTGGCGACCCCGGGAAATCACGCGCTGCAGGTTGTTGACCTCGGTTCGGTATTCGGCGCCATCAGCGCCGTAGCTGCCCGACACCAGTACCAGCGGCTGGCCATCGAGGCAGAAGCGGTCGACCGGCGCGAACCGCACGCCCTGTACCCGGCCGTCCACCGCAATGGTCAGCGGGCAGCGCGTGATGCGCGACAGGCCCGTGACGGTGAAGCCCGCGCCGGCCAACCCGTCCCGGTCGTGGCTGGCGTACCGCAGGCTGATGACGGGCTTGAGGCCGCCCCGACCGGCGGCAACACTGATGGGGACAGCGTAGGTCGCCGCGCCCAGCGCGTCCACGCCGAATTCGGCTGCCACGCGTCCCACGGCGACTGCCTCCGCCTCGGGCGGCGAGGCCAGTTGCGCCGCAAACAGGGCCGCGAGGATCCAGTGGTGGACGGTGAGCGAGAGAGCGACCGGGCTTCGAACGTGCATGACTGCCTCCGGGGACGGGTATTGGCGGAGGCGTATCAAAGCAATCCGGACCGGGTGCGGGCGACGTGGAAATCGGGGCGCTTCCGGGCGTTTCGCCGCGCCGCGGGCAAAACCCGGCAAAGACCTGGGTTATTCTTCCGGCTCATCCCGCCGGAAGAAAACAATGCAGGCTTCCCGATTCCCGTTTTGCCTGGCCGCCGCGGTTCTAGCCGTGACGTTTGGCAGCCTTCCCGCCCACGCCCAGATCACCACCTGGGAATACACCGCGGTCGCGGACTCGTCCGGCGAACTGGCGTCTTTCAGTGTGCCAGCGGTCAACGACGCGGCGCAGATCGCCTT
>JBDSWH010000149.1:0-3817 GCA_039926785.1 Gammaproteobacteria bacterium | reverse complement strand
CCGTGGACGCCCTGGCCACGAAATACAAGGACCAGCCCATTGATGTCCTGCTGAGCAACGCCGCCAAGACGCCGCGCTACATGTCCGCCATGAAGGGCGCGTCGACCATCGACTACGAGGAAGCCCGCAACAGCTTCGAGATCAATGCGCTCGGGCCGGCGAAACTCGTTGCCGACTTCCTGCCCAACGTGCAGAAGTCCACCCAGAAGAAGATCGCCGTGATCTCGAGCAAGGCTGGCTCCTTCGCAGAAAGTCCGAAGATGTCGATGATGTATGAGTACCGCGCCAGCAAGGCGGCGCTCAACATGATCGTGTACACGCTGAGCTACGAGACGGCGAAGAAGGGCGTGACGATCGCCGCGATCTCGCCCGGCTCGGTGGATACCAAGGCCGTCGAAGGCGAGCTGGGTTACGGCACGAGCTTCAAGCAGCCCAACACCATCCCGCCCAGCGAGAGCGTGGCCGGGATCATCAAGGTCATCGACAACCTGACGCCGGACCAGAACGGCAAGTTCCTGGACTACAAGGACGGCCGCGTTATTCCCTGGTAGGCCCCCTGGCAGGCCCACGGGCGCGAGCAGGTTCCCCGGCGCTGCCCTAAACTGCAGTGATGAAGTTGCTGCTCCACCCCGGCTTAACCGACCCAGGCTTAACGGACCCAGGCTCGGCCGCCGGCGCCGTCCGCCAGTTCGACGCAACGGCCGGCTATGCACCGGACGGCGCGCTGGAATTCAGCTGGCGCCTCGTGGCCGACCTGTCCCGCCTGCGCATTCCGCCGGCGGCAACCGCCACGGCCCGCGCCGACGAGTTGTGGCGCCACACCTGCTTCGAGGCGTTCGTCGCCGACCCGCACTCGACCGGCTACCTGGAACTCAATTTTTCGCCCTCGGGTGAGTGGGCCGCCTACGGCTTCCGGAACTACCGGGGCGGCATGGTGCCGCTCCCGCTGCGCAAGGATCCGGAGGCGAACTGGCGGCGCATCGGCGACGAACTCGCGCTGGCGGTCCGATTCCGCATGGACGACCTGCCGGGCCCGCCCGGCCCGCGGCCCGCCGTCCCGCTCCGCGTTGCCCTGTCCGCGGTTCTCGAGGATGTCCAGGGCGGCGTGACCCACTGGGCGCTGCACCACCCCGCGGGTCCGCCCGATTTTCATCACGCCGACGCCTTTGCCCTGCGCGTCGAGCCGGCCGTGTCCGGCAACGCAGTGCCATGAACACGGGTCTGGATCGGCTACTCCACGACAGCGCACTCCAGCGGGAACTGCGGGGCCGCCGGGTCGCACTGCTTGCCCACCCGGCGTCAGTGACGGCCGACCTTCGGCACAGCCTCGATGCGCTCGTGGCAGCGCGGGAACTGAACGTCACCAGTGCCTTCGGTCCCCAGCATGGCCTGCGCGGCGACAAGCAGGACAACATGGTGGAGTCGCCGGACTTCGAAGACCCGGTGCAGGGCATCCCCGTTTTTAGCCTGTACGGCGAGGTGCGGCGCCCCACGGCGGCGATGTTGTCCACCTTCGACGTGCTGCTCGTCGACCTGCAGGACCTGGGCTGCCGGATCTACACGTTCATCACCACCCTGCGCTACGTGCTCGAGGATTGCGCGCGGGCGGGCAAGTCGGTGTGGGTGCTGGACCGCCCTAACCCTGTGGGGCGCCCGGCCGAGGGCCTCCGCCTCCGGCACGGCTGGGAAAGCTTTGTCGGCGCCGGGCCCCTGCCCATGCGGCACGGCCTGACTCTCGGCGAACTCGGTGCCTGGTTTGTGAAGACCCTGAACCTGCCGGTGGATTTCCGGGTGGTGTCCCTGGCGGGGTGGCAGCCCAGGACACCGCCGGGATTCGGCTGGCCCGCGACGGAGCGCAGCTGGGTGAACCCAAGCCCCAATGCACCGAATCTGGCCATGGCCCGCTGCTACGCCGGCACGGTACTGCTCGAGGGCACGACGCTGTCGGAAGGTCGGGGCACGACCCGCCCCCTGGAGCTGTTCGGCGCGCCGGACCTGGACGCCGCTGCCCTGCTCGCCCGCATGCACGAACTCGAGCCGGATTGGCTGGCAGGCTGCCGGCTCCGGCCCTGCTGGTTCGAACCGACCTTTCACAAGCACGCGGGCCAGCTCTGCAACGGCCTGCAGATCCACGTGGACGATCCATCGTACGACCACGACCGGTTCCGGCCCTGGCGACTGCAGGCACTGGCGTTCAAGGCGCTGCGCCAGCTCCGGCCCGACTACCCCCTGTGGCGGGACTTCCCCTACGAGTACGAGCGCGGACGACTCGCCATCGACGTGATTAACGGCAGTCCGCTGCTGCGGGAGTGGGTGGACGATCCGGCGGCGACGCCGGGGGACCTGGACGCCCTCATCCGGCCCGACGAGACGGCTTGGACTGAAGAGCGACGGGAATTCCTGCTCTACTAGACGTGGCAGCGCTTCCTTACATCGGCATCCTGAAGCGAAAGGGGAACTGACCGGTGCTCCCGCGCACAGAAGGATCGAACACCATCTTGGTGTGATCGTCGTCCTTGTTCGCCAGGATTGAACTCTCGGCATCGAGCTCGAAGCCGGCCGCCAGCACATCCGCCTTGGCTCAGCGCTGCCCTAACCCGATGCCGGCACCGTCGGAGATCAAAATCAGGCCGATATGAAGGAACGGAGCCATGCACGCTCTCCGCGCGGCCCTCTCAATATCTGGGGCGCTCAGGACGGGTCTGTTAACGGCCAAATTTCAACCACGCCATGAGCCACAGCGCAGGGACTCTTAGATACCAAGTCAATGGCGTCGGACAGGCTTGGGGCCTCAACGATGGCAAAGCCAGCTACTGGAAGTGATGAAGCCATGTACGCCGCATTGGTGGTCTCAACCCCGGCGTTCTCAGGATTGCGCACCTGAACAGGCGAGCCTGCGATGCCTATCAAGGCACCGGCCATTTGAAGCCTCGCGTCGTGCTTGTGTGCTGCATCTCGAATCGCTTGCGGCGTGCGATCGTAGCCGTGACGGTCCCCGTACCCGATGGTGACAAACTTTGGCATTTGCGGCCTCCTTTTGCGCGTTTGGATTTAGGAAGGGTTGGGCGAGACCGGCGACGCTTAGACAGGAATGGCTTCGAGGTCGGGCTCGACGAAGGTGGCGCGAGCGACTGCAGAGTACAGAGTTTCGGCTGAATAGTGCGTCAGCATGACCTTGCTATCGAGCAGCGGCGCGCTGTTCGCCGCAAACTCCGCGAAAGAGTAGCTCTCTCGGCGATTCATGAAGTGCCAGACCGCCAACAACCAAGCACGAGTGAGAGTCACGTGAAAGTTGGAAGCAGGTACGTGGTTGGCGGCCACGAACGCGAGAAGCGCCTCACGCATCTGTCGTTCGCCTTGCTCGATCCCGCCTTCCACGAGGTAGACGTAGGCGAGACGCAGGTGACCGAGATGGTTGAACTCGCTTGGCGGGATGTGCCCGGCCTCAAAGGCAACGCGGAACCCGATGTCGCATGGCGATGCTGCATGGGTCGACATGACGCCTCCGTGTGTTGCCTGACTATTATTCAGATGGGAAAAATGAAGGGGTGAAACGCGCCAAAAGCGCTATATATGTACCGCACAGGCTCCGCAAGTCTCTATTGTCATTCAACCGCTCTGGCAGACAAACGCATCTGTCGGCGGACCGCAAGGTTCACGAACTGCCCAACTCGAAGTCCGACGACACCCGTAAGCGGCATTTCATCACCGCAGGAAAACAGACTGAGCTGGGTACCAAGGCTGCCGAAGGCGCGGGCGTTGGGGGCGCGATTGGCGGTACGGTTGGCGCTATTGCCGCTGCCGTTGCAGCCATCGG
>JBDSWH010000148.1:0-3518 GCA_039926785.1 Gammaproteobacteria bacterium | reverse complement strand
TGGTCGTGTCCGACTTCGAGCACCGTCGGCCGGTGTTCCAGACGACGGTGGCCGCCGCGATTCGCGAGGGCCGCATCCGCTACCGGGAGGACCGGGCGGACGGCATTGACCAGACGGGGGCACACTTTGCCCGCCTGATGCGGGGAGAGAACTTCGGCAAGGCGCTGGTGGTACTCGGACCCGAGCGCCTCTAGGTTGAATCGGGTTGACCTCAACTGCACTAGTGGGGTAACTTAACCCAGATGGGGGATCGTACCGCTGTCGTGGAGACCTGCAGGTCGCTGTTGCGGCCCATCGCCAGCCTGCTGCTCAAGTGCGGGATGACCTGGCGGGAGTTCGCCGAGGTGTCCAAGCTCATCTTCGTGTCAGTCGCCAGCGAAGACTACGGCCTGAACGGCCGTCCCACCAACGTGTCCCGGGTGTCCATCCTCACCGGCGTCAGCCGCAAGGAAGTGTCCCGGGTGCGCGCCCTGCTGGCGCAGGAGTCCGCGCCGCTGCCGAACAAAACGACGGATGCCACGCGCCTGTTGTCCGGCTGGCACCAGGATCCGGAGTTCCTGACGGCCACCGGCCAGCCCCGTGAATTGCCGACCGACGGCCCGGGCCCGAGCTTCGCGACGCTCTGGCAACGGTATGGCGGCGACGTGCCGGTGACCAGCATGCGGAAGGAACTCGAACGGGCCGGCGCCATCACGACGATGCCCGACGGCACGCTGCGCGCCGAGCACCGCTACTTCATGCCCCGCGGCTTCGATCCCCAGTGGATACTGAATGCCGGTAGCATGCTTCGGGACCTGGGCGCCTCCATCACGCACAATCTCGATGCCGGCACCATGGTCCCTTCCAGGGCCCGGCGTTTTGTCGGCCGAGCGGCCAGCAACAGCGTGGATGTGGTTGCGGTGCCGGAGTTCGAGGCGTTGGTCGAGCAGGCCGGGCAGGAGTTTCTCGAGAAGATCGACAATTGGTTGACCGAGCACGAAGCGCAGCCGGGGCAAGGCACTGCCCGGAAGGACACTCGGCTTGGTCTTGGCGTGTTTCTGATTGCGGGCGATTGACCCTGAGGGTTTGACCATGAACAAGTTGAGTCGTTGGTTCGGAATTGCTGGTGTCGCCGGCGCGGTGCTGGGGCTCGTGGTCGCCTGCGGTGGTGGTGGCGGCGGGGGAGGGTTCGTCGGCATCGACCGCCTCGGCGTCACCAACGGCACCATCACCGGGTTCGGCAGCATCTTCGTCAACGGTGTCGAGTACTCGACCACTGGCGCCGACTTCGACATCGACGACAGTCCCGGCAGCCAGGGGGACCTGGAGGTCGGCCAGCAGGTGACCATCGAATGGTCCAGCACCGATGACGGCGTCACCCGCCGGGGTAACGTCATCCGCTATGACGACACGCTGGAAGGCCCCATCGGGAGCATTGACCTGGCAAACCAGAGTCTGATCATTCTGGGCCAGGTGGTCATCGTCGACGGGGCGACGTCCTTCGACAACGAGATTGTTCCTCGTGACCTGACCGGACTGGCGGAAGGCGACGTGGTGAAGGTCAGTGGCCAGGTCGATGGCAACGGCTCGGTCCGGGCGACACGCATTGACTTCAGCGAGAACCTGGACGATTTCGAGGTGCGAGGCGTCATCGAAAGTCTCGACGAGATATCGGAGACCTTCATCCTCAACGGCCTTACCGTCGACTACACCGGCGTGCTGGATCTGCCGGACCTGGCGAACGGCCTTTTCGTGGAGGTCGGGAGCGATGAATTCGATTCCGGCAGCGGCACCCTGTTCGCCACCACGATACAGCTCGAAGATGAAGGCGTACCGACCGCCAATGACGGTGACGATGGCGAGATCGAGGGCTATGTCACCCGCTTCGTTTCCGTGTCGAACTTCGATGTGTCCGGAGTGCCCGTGACGACCAACGGCCAGACCGCCTACGAAGATGGCGTTGCCGGCGATCTCGCCGAGAACGTCAAGGTGGAGGTCAAGGGCGAAGTGAATGCCTCCGGTGTCCTGGTGGCCAGCAAGATCGAGTTCAAGTCCGGCGACAACGATGGCGATGGCGATGACGACAGCATCGACGGCAGGGTCGCCGCTGATGTCACCGCGGTGAATGCGGGTGCCGGCACGCTCACACTGGCCGGTGTGAGCGTGAACGTCGGCGCGGAGACGCGCTACGAGGACCAGACCGGGGTCGCAGGCCAGTCTTTTGGCCTCAGCGATATTTCAGCGGGAGATTACGTGGAGATCCGGGGCCTGCCCGGTGCCGGCGCTACTCTGGCGGCACTCATCGTCGAGCGGAACGAAGCGAACGACGAGGGCGTACTGCGGGGTCTGGCGAGCGCCATCGCCAACCCCAATCTCTCCGTGCTGGGCGTCCCGGTGATCACTGATGGCAGCACCCAGTTCCGGGACAGCAACGGCAACTCCATCAGCGCCGGCACGTTCTTCGCGGCCATCAGCAACGGCTCCGAGGTCAAGGTACGGTTCACCCAGGCGGCGGGCACCATCGTGGCCGACGAGATCAAGCTGGAGGACGGGGACGACTGAGGCGGCGCCACTGACAGACGCGCGAAGGCCAACGGGGCGGTGCATTGCACCGCCCCGTTTTTATTTCCGCAAGCGACCGGGACTCCTGCCGGTACAGCGCCGGTAGGGGCGCGCGAAATTTCTCTGGTTCGAGAAGCCCACCAAGTAGGCAATCTCCGCCTGCAGGTGGCGCTGCAGGGTACTGAGGCTGAAGTGCAGGCGTCGCGCCACCGTCTCCTGGCCGGCCTGGCCGGTCGGTAGAACCACGCGAACCAGATCCCGCACCGTGGCGGCGACCGGTTGCGGTTGCACCCCGGCGACGTATCGTTCGGCCACCTGATCCACCGCGGCCGCGATGTCGGGATCACCGGTGGTGGCGACGCCGAGTTCCCAGAGCTGCCGCACCGCCCGCTGGGACATGCGGGCCGCGGAGCGGGTGACTCGCGCGGTGCACATTGGCGCCCTGGTGCAGGACGGGCTGTCGGTGGACGCGGCCCGAATGTCCCGGTTGCTGCTCAGGCTGCCACCGGCCGGGGAACTGCAGGAGGCATTCCTGCGGGGGCGTGGGGACGCAGATGCCTACCTGCAATGCCCGCCGGTGGCGTTGAAGGTCTGTTAGCCCTCGCTCGCGCCTTCGTCCTTGTCGTCGCCGTCGCCGTCGCCGTTACCCCGATTTTCGTCCCGGCCTTCCTGCTTGCAGTCGCGCTTGTGCTTCCCGGCACCCTCGTCCTCGCGGCACCCGCCCCGGTCATCCCGCCGCTCGCCGCGCCGTTCTGAGCCATTGGTCTGGGCCATGAGCGGCGATGAGGCGGATGCCACGCCGGGAATGCGGTCGGCCGCCTGAACGTCCAGCGCCAGGGCGCCCAGTCCGAGCAGGGCTGACGCGGCGATAGCGACACGTCCGGATACAGGCCAGTGCAGTTCGTTCTTCACGGTACGACTCCTGTGGACCTGGGGGAGACAAAGTATTGCACGCGGCGGGACGTTCCAATCCCACA
>JBDSWH010000147.1:0-3301 GCA_039926785.1 Gammaproteobacteria bacterium | reverse complement strand
CGGCCACCTGCAGGAACTCATCATCCAGAATTTCGTGCCGAAGCCCGGCACCGTCATGGCTGACGTCCCCCAACCCGACTTCGACGAACTGCTGTGGACCGTCGCCATGGCACGCCACCTCTTCGGTGCCGGCATGAGCATCCAGGTACCGCCAAACCTGAACGCCGGACGGTTGCACGAGCTGCTCGCCGCCGGCATCAACGACTGGGGCGGCGTCTCGCCCGTAACACCCGATCACGTGAACCCGGAATCGCCCTGGCCCGAACTGACGGCCCTCGCCAGCGAGACCGAGGCCGCCGGCAAGGTGCTGGCTCCCCGCCTTACGGTCTACCCACGCTACATCGAGCAGCGGCGCGAGTGGCTGCACCCGGAGATTTCGACCGCCGTCCTGCGCCACGCAGATGCGAGCGGCCTCGCACGCCCAGACAACTGGGCGCCCGGCGCCGGAATGGCGCCACCGCGTGGCGTAGGAGCGTCTTCAGGCGCGATCAAAGACCGATCGCGCCTGAAGGCGCTCCTGCCCACAGAAACCGAGGACGACATCACCGCGCTGTTCCAGCTCCGTGGCCGCGACTTCCACGAACTCGCCGCACAGGCCAACGACCTGCGCCGCGACACTTGCGGCGACACGGTGACCTACGTGGTCAACCGCAACATCAACTACACGAATCTGTGCACTTACAAGTGCACGTTCTGCGCGTTCTCGAAGGGCAAGACCGACGAGGACCTGCGCGGCGCGCCTTACGTGCTCGACATGGCGGAAGTGTCCCGGCGCACGGAGGAAGCCTGGCGACGGGGCGCGACGGAGGTTTGCCTGCAGGGCGGCATCCATCCGGCCTTTACAGGGCAAACCTATCTCGACGTGCTCCATGCCGTGAAGGAGGCAGCGCCCGACATCCACGTACATGCCTTTTCGCCACTCGAAGTCACCCAGGGTGCGAAGACCCTCGGCATCACGCTGGAAGTATTCCTGAAGCAGTTGAAGGTGGCCGGCCTCGGCACCCTGCCCGGCACCGCGGCGGAGATTCTGGACGACGACGTGCGGCAGTACATCTGCCCGGACAAGGTGAACACCGCCGAGTGGCTCGGCGTGATGCGCACGGCGCACGGGCTAGGCCTCCGCACCACCTCGACCATCATGTTTGGCCACCTGGAGACGCCCCGGAACTGGGCGCGGCACGTCCTGGCCATCCGGAATCTGCAGCGGGAAACCGGCGGCTTCACCGAATTTGTGCCCCTGCCCTTTGTCCACATGGAAGCGCCCATGTACCGGCGGGGCCTCGCGCGGCCCGGTCCGACCTGGCGCGAGACCGTGCTGATGCACGCCATCGCCCGGCTGGTGCTCGGACCCGTGCTGAAGAACATCCAGGTGAGCTGGGTGAAGCTCGGTGCCGCCGGCGCCGCCCGTATCCTCAATGCCGGCGCCAACGACCTCGGCGGCACGCTGATGAATGAAAGCATCTCCCGCGCGGCGGGCGCCAGCTTCGGCCAGGAACTGGAGCCGGAGAAGATGGACGCCCTCATTGAAGGCATCGGCCGCCGGCCTGAGCAGCGCACAACGCTCTACGGAACGCCCAGCGAGGCGCGGATCGAGCAGAGCTACCAGGCGGTGCCGTTGGAGGCGCTGCAGTTCAGGAGCGCGCGGGACTACCGGGCAAAAGCCTGATACGCCACGGGTGCGTCAGGACCGACGACGACGGCGACCCAGGTGAGGCGGCGATCTGCTCGTAGGTAAACTGCGGGGCGCCGGCCCGGCGCGAGGCGTGCTCGATCGTCATCGCGCAGACGTCCACGTCGAAGTATCGGGTCGTCTTCACGGACCGACCGTAGGCCTGAGCGCCGGGACGGCCAGCCAGTATTCGGACCCAAATCGGCGATTGCCACGGCGGCCGCCTGCGACGCGGTGGACGGGCACTTCCTGACCCGGATCTTCGGCTGGATGGTGCCCGTCGACTTGTAGCGCCAGGGTTATAGCGCAAAGGCTGTAGGGTCAGGGCGGCAACGCCAGCCGGCGGATCGCCGTGCGCAATTTCCGGTGCGCGTCGAACCCGCGCACGAAGTCCGTTTCCCGCCGTCCGCCTTTCGCGCGCACGACCTGCACCAGGGCCGCGCGTTCGGCGGCCGTCCACGTCGCGATGGCAGGCAGGACCAGCACCAGCGGGCTCCACCGCAGCCACCAAAGGCGCTCACCGGCGGTCCAGCGTCGCCAGGTCCGGGCGCCGCACAGCGCAGCGGCCTCGGCGGCACAGGTCCGCTCGCCCCGTTCCCGGTCCGAGCCGAAGCGTGTGGCCAGGTAGTCCGTCACCGCCAGGCCCACTCGCTCCAGGGGCAGGATGCCGATCACGTCGTCCCGGGAGTTGCCCGCGTGCCAATACACGTTCTCCGCGGCCAGGGTCCGCAACGTACCGGGACTGGACCGGTGGGTGGGCCTGCGTGCCATGCGCGCCAGTTCCTGGTCCATGAGCGCGAGTACCGCGGAATCCCGGGGACGGAAGCCGAGCTTCTGGTAGAACCACCAGGCGCCGGACTCGATCCCCTCCGCATTGCCGTCGCCACCGAGCTGGTAAGGGTAAATGGTGAACGCGTTGGAGCCGAACACGGCGCGGGTCATCGCGAGCACGCGGCCGTAGACGTAGCCCGCCTCCCCCCCGCGCCAGGTGTCAAAGACGTTGTAGGCGACCTCGGAGCTGCCGAACAGCGCACTCGTGAGCACGTAGCCGATGGGCACCCCGTTCTTGAGAGTCAGGAAGCCGTAGACCGCTTCGAGCATCAGCCGGCGCTCCGGCCGCACACCGATGGCGGCAAACTCCAGGCCGTCACCGCAATCGACAAGCCGGACATCCCGGGGATCACCGTGGATGAACGCGTCCAGGTCCCGTGAGCGGGTGACCATCGCGTCCCGGGCCAGGTCAATGAGCGCCGCACCGTCCCGTTCGCTGACGGCGCGCACCGAGGGTGCTCGCGCCGCCAGTTCGCTCCGGATTTCCGGTCGAGCCCGCCGGAGTGCAGTCGTCTGCCAGTGAATCGCCGGCCTGGGGTAGTGGGCCTGCGTACGGGATGGTGTGGTCGGCCCCGGCCGTAGCGTGAGCGGCAGGTCCAGTTCGTCGAAGAGAGCGTCGCTTTCGGCCGGCGTCCGTCCCAGCCGCGCGTGCCGCCGGATCAGGAACCGGGCGTCCGTTTCCTTCGGTCCCTTCAGTCGCCGGACCCAACTGGCCAGCGGCAGGGACACCTCATCGAGCCCCGGGGTTTCTGCATAGCTCGCCAGCAGCGACAACCGGGCCTCCAGTCGTTCGGGGTTGTC
>JBDSWH010000146.1:0-4359 GCA_039926785.1 Gammaproteobacteria bacterium | reverse complement strand
GCTCGCCTAGGGCAATCGCGCGTTGATCGATCGTGCCGTACCGCGACTCACGAGCCGGGACCCCGATCGCTTCTGGACCAGCGGCCAATGGATGACCGAAGCCACGGGCGGTTCGGATGTCGGCCTGACCCGGACCCGTGCCGAGACGACCGCGGGCGCGTGGCGCCTTCGTGGACGGAAGTGGTTCACGTCTGCGGCAACGTCCCAGATGGCATTGACCCTCGCACGGCCCGAAGGCAACGGACCCGGCGGTAGCGGCCTGGCGCTGTTCTACCTGGAGACCCGCGACGAGGTTGGCGCGCTGAATGGCATACGGGTCGACCGGCTCAAGGACAAGTTGGGTACGCGCAAGGTGCCGACTGCGGAACTCACGCTCGATGGCGCCATTGCGCACCTCGTGGCGGGCCCGTCCCACGGCACCCGCAGTATCGAGCCGATGTTGCGGGTTACCCGCACGTGGAACAGCGTGTGCGCGGCTTCGTTCCTGCGCTTCGGCCTCGGACTGGCCGAGGACTACGCGGTCCGGCGTGTCGCGTTTGGTGCGCCGCTGGCGGCTCAACCCCTGCACCGGGCCACGCTGGATGACCTGGATGCGGAGTCTGCGGGAGCGTTCCTGCTCGCGTTCGCCTTGGCGGATTTGCTGGGCCGGGACGAGGGCGGTGAACTCGACGCGGGAGAGGCCGCGTTGTTGAGGCTGTTGACACCGGTCGCGAAGGCCACGACCGGCAAACAGGCGGCCGCCGGCCTCAGTGAACTGATCGAGGCCTTTGGCGGGGCGGGCTACGTCGAGGATACCGGCCTGCCGGTCTTGCTGCGGGACGGGCAGGTGTTGCCCATCTGGGAGGGCACCACCAACGTGCTCTCACTGGATTTACTGCTGCGCTCAGACCTGGACCAGGGCCTGACCGCACTAAAGCAGCGGGTCCGCCGCGCCGCTGACGGCGCAGATGGCGCCTCCGTCCCACGACCGGGTCTCGGGATCGCCGCCGCAACGAGCGTGGCCGCCATCGACCACGCCATTGGGTGGCATCGCGCGACTACGGCCACCACGGAACGCCAGGCCGGCGCGCGGCAGTTTGCGCTGACGCTGGGCCGCGCGTTCGAGCTTGCGCTGCTGGTTGAGCACGCGGTTGCCGCCGGCGGCTCGCCGGATCAGGAGGTGGCGGTCGCGGCCTGCCAGCGCTTTCAGCGGTTAGGCGTTGACCTGTTGCGCGATTGACCGGGGGCAAGCCATGCAGCAGGAACTCAAGGACAACGTCGCCATCATCACGGGAGCCTCCCGGGGCATCGGCGCCGAACTCGCCCGCCAGTGTGCGCCGCTCGGGGCTCGGCTGGTGCTGGCGGGCCGTGACCAGGCGGCACTGCACGCGGTGGCGGCCGAATGCCGCCGGCTCGGCGCGGACGTGGAGGTCGTGCCAACCGATGTGAGTGTCGAGGGCGACTGCCAGCGGCTGATCGAGCAGACCGTGGCGCGGTTCGGTCGCATCGACACGCTCGTCAACAACGCGGGTGCCACGATGTGGGCCCGCGTGGACGAGATCCGGGACCTGTCGATGCTTGGGCGCATCATGCAGGTCAACTACATGGGCGCCGTCTACTGCACGGCCTACGCGCTGCCGCACCTGAAGGCATCGCGGGGCCGCGTCGTGGGCATCGCCAGTCTGACGGGACTGACCGGCGTGCCAACGCGATCCGGTTACGCGGCGTCCAAGCATGCGATGCGCGGCTTCTTCGACTCGCTGCGCATCGAGGTCGCCGATTCGGGCGTCACGGTCACGATGGTGTACCCGGGATTCGTCGCGACCGGCATCCGGGAGAACGCGACGGGGCCGGATGGCAAGCCGGTCCGCATCAATCCGCTGGACCCGGCCCGGGTGATGAGCCCGAAAGAGTGCGCACGGCAGATTCTCGTCGCGATCCGGCGGCGCTCCCGCGATCTCGTCATGACACCCCGGGGAAAGCTTGCCCTGTGGCTGAAGCTGCTGGCGCCCGGGCTCGTCGACCGGATCGCCCGCCGCGCAATCGAGCAGAGCCAGTAGGTATGCCCCGGACGCTGACCGAAAAAATCCTCGCCCGTGCGTCCGGCGAGCGCCGCGTGGCTCCCGGCCAGATCGTGACGTGCCGGGTCGACCTGGCGCTCCTGCTGGATTCGGGCGGCCCCCGCCGCATCTGGCCCCGCCTCAAGGAACTCGGTGTCGGGGTCTGGGACCCGGAGCGGGTGGTCCTCTGCACGGATCACTTTACGCCGGCCGTGGACGCGGAATCGGCCGCCATCCTGCAGGTGACCCGCGACTTTGCCCGGCACTTTGGCATCCGTCGCTTCTTCGACATGCAGGGGATCGGCCACGTGTTGCTCGCCGAGCAGGGCCTGCTCGAGCCCGGGATGTTTGCCGTGGGTGGCGATTCCCATTCCTGCATGGGCGGGGCCTTCGGTTGCTTCATGGCCGGGTTTGGCGCCATCGAGATGACTGGCGTGGCGGTGACGGGCGAGATCTGGATCCAGGTGCCGGAAACGGTGCGAGTGAACTGGTCGGGCCGATTCGCGCGTGGGGTTGTGGCCAAGGACATCGTACTGTTCCTTTGCCGTCAGCTCGGCATGGAGAACGGGGGTCGTGTGCTCGAATACGGGGGTGACACCGTCCGTGACATGTCCATCTGGGAGCGGATGGTGCTGACCAACATGGCGGCAGAACTGGGCGCCGAGACCGGCCTCGTCGAGACGGACGACGTCACGTTGGCAGCGCTTCGCGCGGCCGGCAGGGAGCCTGCCGCCGACGCCCTGGGGTGGCAGAGCGACGCGGGTGCTGCCTACGCCGCCGTTTATGACTTTACCGCATCCGATCTCGAGCCCCAGGTCGCGGCACCGCATTCGCCCGCCAATTCCGGCCCGGTCGAGGCGTTCGAGTCCGTGCGCGTGGATCAGGCCTACATTGGCGCCTGCGTTGGCGCAAAACTGTCCGACCTGCACATGGTCGCGGAAGTTCTGCGGGGCCGGAAGGTGGCGCACGGCACCCGGCTGCTGGTGGCCCCCGCCTCGACGAGGGCGATGGCGGAGGCTGCTGCCGACGGCACGCTTGCCATTCTGACGGCCGCGGGTGCGTACCTCCTCCCGACGGGCTGCGGCGCCTGTGCGGCACTTGGCGCCGGCGTGCTCGCCGAGAACGAGGTGTGCATTTCGTCCACCAACCGCAATTTCCGGGGCCGCATGGGCGCCAATTCGGCGCAGGTCTACCTGGCGTCGCCCTACACCGTGGCCGCCTCCGCTGTCGCGGGCCGCCTTGCGGACCCGCGGGAGTTTTTGGCGTGAAGGTCATCGAGGGGCGGGCCTGGGTTTTCGGCGACGACATCAATACGGACGTCATGGCACCGGGCCTGTACTTCAAGGCGCCGATGACGGAGATGGCCCGGCACTGCCTCGAGGCCGTTGATGCGGGTTTCGCCGCGAACGTGAGACCCGGGGACATCCTGGTTGCCGGCCGCAACTTTGGCGTGGGCTCCGCCCGGGAACAGGCGGCCATGGCACTGACTCACTTGGGCGTGGGTGCAGTGCTGGCGGTGTCCTTTGGCCGGATCTTCTACCGGAACGCACTCAACTTCGGGCTGCCGGCCCTGGTCTTTGCCGATGCCGGTACCGTCGTGCCCGGTGACCGCCTCATCGTGGACCCGGTCGCGGGCCGAATCGAGAATGCCCGCTCGGGCAGCGTCCACCAGGTGCCCGGCATTCCGCAGCACCTCATGGCCATGGTGGAAGCGGGCGGCTTGATGCCCTGGCTCAAGGCTCGCCTTCGGAAGGAAACGATCTGATGTCCCATGCCAAAAAACTGCGGCAACTGCTCGGCGGTTCGCCATTCATTGTGCCCGGGTGCTACGACGCATTCACCGCGCTGCTGATCCAGCAGGGCGGCTTTTCGTGCGCTTACGTCAGCGGCGCCAGCGTCGCATTCACCAAGCTGGGCCGGCCCGACATCGGCCTCACCACCCTGACCGAGGTGGCCGAGACCGTGGGTAACATCCGCGACCGCGTCGGGTTGCCCCTGATCGTCGACGGCGACAATGGCTTCGGCAACGCGCTCAACGTCCAGCGCACCGTGCGCCTGCTGGAAAAGATGGGTGCCTCCGCGATCCAGCTGGAGGACCAGACCCTGCCGAAACGCTGCGGTCACCTGGATGGCAAGTCGCTGGTGAGCACTGGCGAGATGCTCGGCAAGCTGAAGGCCGCGCAAGACGCGCGGGCCGACGCCAGCACCGTCATCGTTGCCCGAACCGACGCCATTGCAGTGGATGGCTTCGAGGCGGGCATGGAACGGGCCCACGCCTACGCGGATGCCGGCGCGGACGTGCTGTTCATCGAGGCACTAC